>NZ_JBFUFF010000068.1:0-39731 GCF_056403555.1 Rhizobium sp. P2_G2 | reverse complement strand
TTCCAAGGCCAACGTGCGCAAGACCGGGGCCGACGAGGGACTTGCCGAGCTTGCCGCCAGCATCGCGGCCATTGGCCTCAGGCAGAACCTGAACGTCCGGGAGACCGATACGGGGCGTTTCGAGGTGGTGGCCGGGGGTAGACGCTTGCGGCCGCTGAAATCGCTCGAACGCTCCAGCCTTCAGATTCATAGCGACCATCTTGTGTCGCTTTTTCCAATGCCGCAAAAGGCCGGCCGCTTGCGACGTCATCCTCCTCGAAGAAACGCGAATAATCCATCATTTTCTATCGTCGCAACTCTAAGAATTCTTATCGAAGCGCAGAGACGGCCTTGGAAACTCGATTTCTGGGCAGGTTTGCGTGGAGCGAATCCTGCGCCGGGACTCCGGCCATGCTAATCTGGCCGCTGGAAACCAGCTGTTCGATGGAGACAGGACGTCCAAGCAGATAGCCTTGGGCCTCGTCACAACCTTCCGTTCCGAGAAGCGACAGCTGGCCGTCTGTCTCGATACCTTCAGCAAGGACCGGGATTTCGAGGCTTCTTCCCAGTGCCAGCACCGCACGGATGATTGCCTTCGCCTGTGGGCTTGACTCGATTTCGCTCATGAACGAACGGTCGAGTTTGATCTTGTCGAACGGGAACATGCGTAGAGTTTCAAGTGACGAATAGCCGGTCCCGAAATCATCGAGAGCAATATTGACTCCCAATGCTTTGATTTGACGCAACGTTGCAAGTGACCGTTCCCGGTCAGCGAATATGGTCGATTCCGTCAGCTCGAGTTCGAGACGGTCGGGAGACAGGCCTGTCGAGACAAGCACTTCGAGTATGATCTTCGGCAAATCGGCGGAAGAGAATTGTACCGGAGAAAGGTTGACCGCTATCTTGTAGGGTTGCTCCCAAGACGCTGCTGTTGAACATGCCTGTCTGAGCACCCATTCGCCTAGTTTGAGGATCAGCCCCGTTTCCTCAGCCAAAGGAATGAATTCGCCCGGCGAAATCTGGCCACGAATGGGATGCCTCCATCGAAGAAGCGCTTCGTACCCGCGAATCTGACCCGTCGATACGGATGTCTGCACCTGGTAGTGTACGGCAAGCTGGTTGTTTTCCAGAGCGTCGCGGAGGTCGTTGGCAAGGTTGCGGCGTGCCCGGACGCTCTCATCCATAGACTGGTCATAGAAGCAAACTATCTGCGTCAGATCAGACTTAGCGCGATACATGGCCAGATCCGCGTTGTTGATCAGTGTTTCCTTGTCATTGGCGTTGTCGGGGTACATGGCGACACCTAGGCTAGCTCCCGCGACGATTTCGGAGTTCTCATGGTTGATCGGCTCAAACATTGAGGCTTCCAGCCGCGCCAAAAAATCTTGGAATTTGACCTGATCTTGCATTCGATAAACGGCTGCAAATTCATCGCCTCCCAAGCGCGCAACGAACTCGCCATCCTGGAGACGATCGCTCATGCGACTGGCCAGGACTTTTAGTACTTTGTCGCCAACTGCATGGCCGCGAACGTCATTGATCTCTTTGAAACGGTTGAGATCCATGATGATCAGTGCGACCTTGTGGCCTGCTCCGCCCGCATGCTCGAGTTCATGATTGAGCCGATCGTCAAAGCTCGTCCGATTAGGTAGCCCGGTCAAGCTGTCATTCAAGGCCATATAGCGCAACTGGTCCAAGGATTCCGCGCGGGCGCTGTCGTCGATGATATAGCTGGCGAGGCCAGCGCCGACGATCACCATTGCGACACCGGCAACTGCAAGTGCCAGCGTTTGCAATTCGGCAGGGTCGGTGTACCAACCCTCAGTCAGAACTGGGGTGACCTGAAACGCAGTCATCCCCGTAAAATGGAGGCAGACGATTGCCAATAACAGAATACCTGGTGCGGCGAATTTGTCAGCCCAGGAGACTCTTCTGGTGGCGAAATACAAGGCCATACCGGAGAGGCTGACGGAAAGCGCAATCGACGCCAATAGGAACGGCTTGTTCCAGGTAACAAGTCCTTGCACTCGGTATGCAGCCATACCTGTGTAGTGCATCGCGGCAATTGCCAGGCCCACGATGCTACCCCCTAAGACTGAGGAGAACCGTGCCCTACCGTCGGACGCGATGATAAATCCCACTCCTGCGCCTGCAACGGCGAGAAACAGCGAGGAGATCGTCACGACCGGATCAAAGCTGACGGGAACTCCAGGCTCGTAGGCCAACATGGCGATAAAGTGTGTGCACCAGATCGAAGCGCCGGCGGCAACAGCGGTGAGAAAGTGCCAACCATTCCGCTGCAATCCCGCTGTGTTTGTGGCTTTCTCGAAGAGACGAATAATCGTCCATGAGCCGAATGCACAGACAAGCGCTGCCACCAGCACGAGCCAAATATTGTGTTTCCAGGCTATGCAACCGAGAACCGCCACCATCGCCAATTGTTACCTTACGCTGCATGTTACCGTTTTGTGTCAATAACTTAGGACAGTTCTGCTTAAGATCCGATTAAGCGTGGAGCGCAATGGATGCGGCGATGACACATGGCGAACGCAGGGGCTATTGTACGCATCGGACATGACGGCGAATTGGCCGTGGAGCGCGGCTTGATGCATCCCCGATGACCGTGTCACCGAGACCGGGCCAAGCGAACCTAAGAAGGCCAAGGAGCTGGGTACCCTCCCCGCGACCATCATCCGCGAGCTGTCCGCTCACCGGACGGCGGGATTACAGGTGGCGCTGGCGCTTAATCCCTCGGTGGCGTTGGCAGCCACGGTGACGGCCATGGCCTTGCCGTTGTTCTATCTCACGCGTCAAGCGGATTCGGGCATGATCGTCCGCTCTGGCCCGGGTTTGGAAACCGAGCAACAAACATCATCCCAGCAAAGATTCACCTGTTGATAGTTATCTTGCCAACTGGCTGCAGGTCCTCAAGAATGACAAACGGGCGGTGTTTACGGCCGCCAGTGCAGCCAGCAAGGCTGTGGCGTTCATGCATGGTCAATCACTCGGCGTTTCATAAGATAAACCGCAACGATCCGATATTGCTTAAGCAGCGTGAGCGTCCGGTGAGCGGATTTTGGTCCGGCGGGGAAATGGCGCAAGTTACGGCACAGATGATTCATTTGTGACGTAACGGGGTATGAATGGCCAAGGTTGAGATCCTGACGGGTGGCGAGCGACAACGTCGATGGTCCACGGAACTGAAGCTTTCGATCTTGCAAGAAGCGTTCAGCGCGGATGGCAGCGTTTCGGATGTAGCGCGCCGGCACGACGTTCTTCCGCAACAAATCTACGGCTGGCGAAAGAAGTTCTCGCCACCCGAATTGAAACCTCCACAGACCGCATCGTTCATCCCGGTGTCGCTTATCGGCGGGTCGGAGAGCGTGAGTGACGGTTCCAAGAGGAGCGGTGCTCGGTCGAGATGCAAAGACGTTGAAATCGTCCTGAGGAATGGCCGCTTACTGAGAATTGCAGCGGACATGGATCTCGAAGTGCTATCGTCGCTTGTCGCTTGTGTGGAGGCAACATGATCGGGCCTTCGGGAAATGTGCGGGTTTATCTGGCCTGCGGAGTGACCGACATGCGGCGTGGCATTGATGGACTGTCGGCGCTTGTCGAGACGGCTATCAAGGAGGAGCCGGGGTCCGGCGCAATCTTCGGCTTCCGCGGAAAACGCGCTGATCGGATCAAACTTTTATGGTGGGATGGCCAAGGGTTTTGCCTATTTTACAAGATTTTGGAACGCGGATACTTTCCTTGGCCGGCGGCGAAAGATGGGGTTGCGCATCTGACGCAAGCTCAGTTGTCGATGCTTGTTGAGGGGATCGACTGGCGCCGACCTGCGTGGACTTCGGCTCCCGGACGAATGGGTTAAAAGCTATATTTTGCAAGGACATCCGGGGCATAATGCTGGCACTTCCGGCACAAATCGGCTATGTATGCGGGTATGGAAACAACGCCGCTGGACAGTCAGGACGAGCTATCTGTTTTGCGCGCGCTCGTCGCGGAACAGGCGGCGAAACTCGAGAGCCAAGAAGCCGAAGTCAGCAAACGCGACTCCATTATCGGGCTTCTGCGCGCGCAGTTGGAGTTGCTCCGCCATCGGCAGCATGGCGCTTCCTCGGAAAAGATCGACCGGAAGATCGAGCAATTCGAACTGATGCTGGAGGAGATCGAAGCCTCCCGTGCCGAGGCCGAGCTTCGCTCCGGGAAAGCTCCTTTGCCGGAGTTGGACGACGCGCCGGACAAGCCGAAGCGCAAACCGTTGCCCGATGGTCTTCCAACCGAGGAGCTGGTCTATGCGGCACCCTGCAATTGTCCGACGTGTGGTGGCACATCGTTCCTGAAGGCCGCCGACAGGGTGGTCCAGGTGATGGAGCACGTGCCGGCGTCCGTCAAGATTGTCCGCCACGTCGAAAAGCGCATGATCTGCAGGGGCTGCGATACGACGGTGGCAGGCGAAATGCCGACTCTGCCGATTGAGCGCGGCAAGCCTGGACCGGGGTTGCTGGCCCATATCATGGTCGCCAAATTCGACGATCACATTCCGCTCTACCGTCTATCCGAGATGTACGACCGCCTGGGAGTAGACATCTCCCGCTCTGTCATGGCCGACTGGGTCGGCCGCGTATCAGTTCTGCTGGCTCCTCTCATCTTGCTGATCAGAGCCCATATCGCCGCGGTCGACCGAATACATACTGACGATACCCCGGTCGATGTTCTCGACCCTGGACGCGGAAAAACGAAAACCGGGCGGGTCTGGGTCTATGTCTTCGATGGCAGTGGCTATCAAGATCCAACCCCCAGGGCCACAGCTTACTATTATAGCCCCGACCGCAAGGGTGCGCATCCGGCCGACCACCTCGCTGACTTCAGCGGCGTGATGCATGCCGATGGCTACGGTGGCTATAAGAAGCTTTACGGCAACCAGATCGTTGAGGCCGCCTGCATGGCGCACGTGCGCCGCAAGTTCCATGATGTGATCAAGCTGAAGCCATCACCGATCGCCGAGGAGGCGCTGTCTCGCATCGGTGCGCTCTACGATATCGAGGATCGTATCCGCGGCATGTCGGCTGACCAGCGGCGTACACTGCGCCAGCAACACGCCAGACCCATTCTGACGGACCTCAAGGCCTGGATTGAAACGACGCTTTCGACGCTGCCGCAGAAGCAGAAGCTGGCTGAAGCGATGCGATATGCCCTCTCGCGATGGGCAGCGTTGAGCGTTTACATCGACGATGGCCGTGTCGAAATCGATAACAACATAGCTGAACGAGCCATGCGTCCGCTTGGAATCGGAAGAAAAAATTGGCTCTTCGCCGGGTCAGACAAGGGCGGTGAGCGCATCGCCAACATCCTGACCATCATCGAGACTGCCAAACTCCATGGCCACAATCCGGAGGGCTATCTCACAGACATCCTGACCCGGATCCAGAGCCATCCCAAGGATCGGCTTCAGGAATTGCTGCCGTGGCAGTGGGTGCTGGCGAAAAACCGATACGAGGCTGCGTGATGGCACGCTCGAGGTTCATCTATACGCTTAAAGAAGTCGCCGGCATGATCGGCGAGAACCTTGAACTACTCGAGGAAGTCACCGCCAACTCGGACAATATCGCCGAGGGCGAATTGGTATATGTCCGCGATGGCAGTGAAGATGGCACAAAAGGCCTGACCGAAAATGGAATTGACGACCTTCAAGAGCTCCTCGCCGACATAAGGACGTGGGATGGTGGAATCCGACAGTTCCTCGTCGATGAACAATGCGATCCCGAGATGATCGAGCGCGTCATGGCAGATGAGCTAAGCCGCAAGTCCTAAACCGCACCGCGTAGACGCAAAAAATGCATTCACCGGACGCTCACTAAGCAGCGCGGATCGGGTGGGGCCGTGGCTCATAGGAGCTGCACCACATGGCATTGCTGCACCTGCCATGTCCATGGACATGCTGGTCTTTCAGCGGCTTAAAAACAAGGGGTATCGGAGACGTCCTGCTTCTTTTCTTGTCCCAAGGGGTTAGTCCATTAGTTCGCAAACATAACGAACCTCTGACCCGCATTTGAGGAAGTAGATTGTAGCTAACGTCAAGCAAACAAGAAATTTGCCGCAGTAAGCTGGCTGACGTCGGATACCCCGTCGAGTGTGAAAAAGTTGGATGTGAACCCGCTTGCGTCATTCCAAAAAATGGTAAGAGAGTTTCCGTTATCCACCACGTGGCTGTTCTTGAGGTTATTGAATCCTGTAATTTCAGCAACTGAGGATAAGTCAATCATATCGCCTCCAGTGCCGGCAGTGAAGTCGGTAATTTCGTCATTGCCGCTGGAGATCGTGAACTTGAAGGTATCTGAACCAGCCCCACCGGTCAGCATGTCCTGATTGTTGCCGCCATCCAGTATATCATTACCATTACCACCCTTCAGAATGTCGCGACCAAGTCCGCCGTTTAGGGTGTCATTACCATCGAGGCCGGAAAGAGTGTTGTCGCCGTTGCTGCCGATAATGAGATTATTGACCTCATTGCCTATTCCATTCGTGTTGACAGCACCGCCATCAAGGTCAAGCTCTTCGATTTGGTTGCCGGTGGCCAACGTCCACGACATTGTGCTGACGACCCGGTCGTTGCCCCCTCCCGCTAGCTCGATTGTCTGGTCACCGGCATTATCAACGTAATAAACATCGTTTCCGAGGCCGCCGGTCATCGCATCCGCACCGGCTAGCCCGTCGAGGCGGTTATTCCCACCATTGCCAGTTAAAATGTTGTTGAGGGCATTTCCGGAGGCGTCACCGCCGCCGACGAGCAAGACGATATTCTCAACATTGGCGCTGAGGGTATAGGTGGCCGACGTAGAATAGACCAGGTCTACACCGGTGCCAGTGCCACTGCTTTCAGTGATCACATCCGTCGCTACGTCGACATAATAGGTGTCGTTATCGACACCACCCACCAAGGTATCAGAGCCTGTGTCACCGCTAAGGATGTCATTGCCAACACCGCCGTCCAGATTGTCGGCGCCTGCCCCACCATAAATTATATCGTCGCCGGCCCCGCCCGAAATGACGTCATTCGAGCCATGGGCATCAATTCTGTTTGAAGTGGAGGATCCGACGATATTATCCGCGCCACCACTTGTAATAATATTCTCGATCCCCTTCAGGGTATCGTCGTTAGTGGTTCCAAGACCGGTGACCGTACCGGTAGCTGCGCTGATGTTAATCGTAAGATTGAAAGTGCTGGATAAGGCGCTGTAATCTGCGGTGTCGGTTCCACTGCCTCCGTCCACGATATCATTGCCGCCGGCATAGTCCCCAAGCTTGATAAGGTCGTCGCCGCCGTAGGCATAGATGCCATCTTGAGTGTTCCCGCCGTAAAGCGTGTCATTTCCTGATACTGCCGCTGCGAGGCCGACACCCTGAACTTGCGGAGAGCTTTGAGGATCCGTTCCCACAATCGTCCACTGACCGGCCGAGTCAATGAGATTCCGGTTCAGAGTGACCCCTGCATAAAACTCCTGTCCCCATGATGCTCCCCAGCTTCCCAGAAGCATTACTGGACCAACTCCGTCAACGCTGTCGACGCGGAATGCGACAATGTCTGCAGATGGCTGCCAGGCGCCCTGGTCGAACCATTCAGATTGCCCAATTACAGGGTTGCCACCGGCCATAGCCGTTTTCACGGTGTCTTGGGTAAATGCGAAGTATGTAGGAGACGAGCCAGAGTAAAATTGGACATGAGCCACATAGTCGGTATCGGACCCATCCACGTAATCGAGCAGCCCGAGGACTGACTGCAAATCGCTCGGAGGTACCACGCCGTTGAAAAAGCCCGCCGTTTGCGCGTCGCTTTCAATTAGGATCGTATCATGTCCGAGCCCGCCGCTGATCACATCCTTCGAGCCGTCATTGAACTCGCTATGATACGTTTGAAAATAGCTCTTTGATAGGTTCGTAGTCGATGTGAAACCGGAGGGAAGGTCGCCACCTGTAAGAATATCATCCCCTTCATTTCCCTGGATGTAATCCACCCCCGCGCCGCCCGCAGCCAGATCGTTACCGTCTCCCGCATAGACGAAGTCATTTCCGCCGCCAGCATAGATCGTCTGAATGCCGTCGTAGCCGAGAATGAGGTCCCTTGAATCGTGTTGGGTGTTGCCGGTTCCAATCATTGATCCTCTGCGATCAATAACGAGATTCCATGCCTCTTGAGAGGCAGACTGCACCGTGGAATCAATTTCTTGCCCCAACGTATAGTTGGTCAGGCTTCTTAGCTCCGAAGCGGTAGCGCTGGTGCCCTCACCGGGATGAAATAAGCTGTAATAATGGGTCCGTTCATGCTCATGAAACAACTCCCACATCAATGAGTTTGTCCGCGCTTCGGTCGCCCCGGTAAAGTCGCTATTGGGATTAGCGAGTAGGGCGGTCATGGCGTTTTTGAAGCCCTCATAATCGCCATTATCTTGATACGTCCCGATGTCTATTCCATTATAGACCACATCCAATGTTTCCGGAGTAGTAGTAGCGTGGATAAGTTCGTGGGTGAAAGTACGATTCATAGAAACCGAAGACTTTCCTCCAAGTTCATTAATGTACTGATAGGAAGTCCAATCGTCCGGACTAAGGTAAATGTAACCTGTGTTCGGCTTCCATCCTGAATGACCTTCAGATTCGGCCTGGTGATCCGATGCAAGTCCCACTTTAATCGTCTTCGTTGTACCAAATAGCTGTGTACCCTGCGACGAGCCAGCTAATGCAACCAGCAAGTCAGAAATTTGGCTCGTGTAGGTAAAAGTATCATCGAACTGGAAGGTTACGCTCCCAATTTTTAAAGCAATGGACATTTAACTCTCCTAGAAGCTACCCGGATTTGGTTGAATTCGCGCAATGACCTCGACTAATCCTTTAGGAAAATTTGTTGCAGGACACTGGCCGAGTTTGCCGGCTTGCGCCAGGCGGTAGATGCGGGAAACGCCCACCGGCTCGGACAAGCCCGACGGCGGAAGATGGGTTTTCTGACGCTTAACGCACCAGATGAAGAGCAGGCTCTTTTCCCAGAAATCCACTGCTTGCATGTGAGTTCGCGTTCCAAACTCGACATTTGTGCCGCACCCATATAGAAGGCATGAGCGCATCGCGGCAAACCTAGGAAACCATTGAAGAAACTCTTCTAGCTCTTTGTCTGAGGTTAGGGGCCAGGGTAGTGGTCGGACAGTGGATATTGCGCCTTCCTTCGCGACATTAAAGTGTTTCAAGGCCGCTAGATTTGGCCTCGACGACAACAACTCGTCAACATCTCGGTCCCGGAAGGCAGCCCAAAAAGACCAGCCGAGATACCCCAAAAAAAGCTTGTCTTTGACGCAGGTCTGAAAGCTCTGATCATTAGCAACTGTACAGGGGGTGAAGGTTATGTCGGGGAAAATGGCAACTATTTGGCGCATCTCATAGTCATCTCGACCATAGTCACGTCGGGCTTTTTCCATTGCGAATCCGTTCGAGGAAAAGAATGCAACTAAATAAAGAGAAGCCAAAACTAACGATAACAAACGCATGATTCCCTCCATATGCGTGTAACCGATCACAAACGGCCTGAGAATTCACCCCTGGCTTTTCAGGGGGATGCGGAATTTAAAGCTTTTCCCCAACGATGTGAGCGCAGAACAAAAAGCATTCCTATCGTTGGCACTGGCTAATTCTCTAATCGTTGATACCAAAGAAGTATGCCGGATGGCCGCCGGTGTGTGCAATGCGACGCCTCAAAGGGCACCCGGTGACCATTGCTATCCAAATAGCATATTAGCCCGAAGCCATTCGTGTACAGAAAACGACCGGAAAACCTACGTCGAAATCACCCCCTCCCCGCTCTCTTTAGCCGGCCGATTTGTGTAAGGAAAATATGTTAGGAAAACTATTGTCAGAGAATCGTTGATTGGTGCAATCCTGACACGCCTATCGCTATGAGCCGCGTCTCGCCCCGGAAACCCTTACCTTCAGCGTGCGGTCTGCAAGAAAATCTTTGAAGAAATCCGGCGAGGTCGGCACCAGGCATCCGCGCTCCAAGCGACCGCATTTGCTTCCTTCCAAAAATCATGGTGGGCTCGAAGCTCGATCATTTCTGCCGCTCCCTGTTGGAAACGGTCCGGACAATCGAACAGAAAACCTCAAGGTATTGAGTCAGAAGGAGCAACATCACCAACCCGCTACGCCATCGCTGTGCTCGCCGGCTTTTCTAATGAGCGGGTGCGTCAGGCGATCTGTTCGGAGGGTTCTCTAACATTATTCGACGGGTGTCTCCTCTTGACACCCGTCCGGCGGAAATTAATGCGGTTCATCAACCGGCTACGGCCCGTCGCTCTCAACGAACGTGTGGGTCGTTGCGCCGACGCGCTGCCGCAGCGATCAACCTATCCACCCCGGGTGCAAGCAGATCATGTTTGCGAGCGAAAGCCTCGAAGGCGCTCCGGGCTGTTTCGGTTTCTACTTCACCCAACAGGGCAGCCTTGCAAACCTTGAGAGCCATGATTTGCGCTGGATTGCGCAGATAGTGGGGCGCGTCATTCAAGAACATGTAGGCGTCTAGAACCGTCCGGATCACTTTAAGCTTGCCCAGGCCTACCAGAACACGGACAGGCGTTTCAAACACATCGGGTGCCATTGCTCCTCTCCTTTCGTCCCGATCATCTGATCAGCACCGGGCGTGCCAGCCCGGTGCAAGCGGCGCCATGCCGGCGCGAAACGCGTTAGGCGGCCTTCTGGCCCTCGATCTGCGGCGAATTCGACGCGGCCAGCGTGGTCGTCTGGATGGTAATCTTGCGCGGCTTCATCTCTTCGGGAATCTCACGAACAAGATCGACGGAAAGCAGTCCGTTGACCAGGTTGGCGCCGGTCACCCGGACGTGGTCGGCAAGTTCGAACTTGTGCTCGAACGGCCGTCCGGCAATGCCCCGGTGCAGGTAGCCATCGGTCTGATCACCCGCCTTGTTGCCGCTGACGATCAGCAGGTTGGACTGGAAGGTTAGGTTGAGGTCCTGTTCACTGAACCCGGCCACCGCAATGCTGATGCGATACGTGTCGTCGCCGGTCTTGACGATATCATAGGGCGGCCAGTCACTGATGGAACTGACCCGCTGGGCGTTTTCCAGAAGGTTGAAAACCCGGTCGAAACCAACGCTGGACCGGAACAGTGGRCTGAAGTCGTAAGATGTTGCCATAGCCATATCCTCCTTGAAGCAACATGGGTATTAAGGCCATCGAGCCTTGTGCCGTCGGCCCTCACGGCGCCGACGGCAAACGATTTGGTTGCGTGGATTTTGTCGTTCAAGACCTCGTTCAAGATTTTTTTGGAGGTCGGCATCCGGGGGAATATCAACGGCACGGGACTGGATGACGCTGAAGCTTTCAACGGAAATGGTGGCGACAATGTCCTCACCGGCGGCGGTGGCGCAGACGACATTGAGGGCCTTGATGGCAACGACAAGCTTTTGGGGTCAGGGCGGCGCTAACCACTTCTATTTCGGTGCGGGTGGCGGCGGCGACACTGACGAGGTGAAGCCGGTCCCTACTCCGCCGACATAGACCAGGCCGCTAGTCGTTGCGCGCCGCCAGCAACGACCGACCATGCCACCGAAGTCGGCGGTGGAATGCCCAAACCCCACGATGACGAAGGATTCGCACTGGATGCCCTTATCTTAAGCCAGGCTCTCGTCCGCCCTGATCAGTATGGCAGATCGATAAGGTCGCGAGACCGAGCACGTAGCGTTTGCTGGACATTCCTTCGCCGGCAGGTTGGCTTCGGATCGGTAGCGTACGCTATCGTACGTTCCGCTGCCCGAACTACTTCTCAGGGAACAAGGACCGTTGTGAGCAAGTTTGGCCACGGGAATTCCCCCTTTGAGAGGACGATTCATGAAATCCATTCTTCTGGTTGCGACGCTCGTAGCAACCGTCGCCGCACCGGCGCTTGCGCAAACAACGACCACTACGAAAACCCCGGCCATCGCCACATCCGACACCAAAAATGCGAACGCGCCGGTCGAAGGCAAAAATAGCTTCACCGAATCCCAGGCCAAAGACCGGCTTGAAAAGGCTGGTTACACCGCCGTTTCCGGGCTGAAACTCGACGACAAGGGCGTCTGGCGCGGTACCGCTACGAAGGACGGCAAGTCGATGTCGGTTGCCCTGGACTACCAAGGCAATGTGGTCAGCCAATGAGCCCCATGATAATCGGAGGAAAATCCATGCAGACGGTAACAGGTCTTTTCGACAATTACGATGACGCTCAGCGCGCAGTTGCTGCTCTCGAGAACGCCGGCATCCCGGATGACGACATCAGCATCGTTTCCAACAATTCGGACGGTCGTCACGTCAAGGAGACGAACGCGGCCGAGGGCGCAGGAACGGGTGCTGGAGTTGGTGCGCTCGTCGGTGGCACTGGCGGCCTGCTGACCGGCCTTGGCCTCATGGCTATCCCGGGCGTAGGCCCGGTTGTCGCAGCTGGCTGGCTGGCCGCAACGGCGGTCGGTGCTGTAGCCGGTGCTGCCGTCGGTGGTGCCACCGGTGGCATCATCGGTGCTCTGACCGAATCCGGGGTTTCCGAGCGCGACGCCCACGTTTATGCTGAAGGTGTCCGCCGCGGCGGCTCGCTGGTGACAGCCCGGGTGGACGAAGCTCGCGTTGCCGAGGCCAACAACATCCTCAAGAATTCCAATTGGGTCGACCCAGTAAACCGCCGGAACGCCTATGAGCAGCAGGGTTGGACCGGCTTCGATCCTTCCATGGACCCCTATTCTCCGACCCAGGTCGCGGAAGAGCGGAATCGTTATACCCGCTTGTAATCTTTGGATTCCGCGAAGAAACCCGGCCAGCGGCCGGGTTTTTGTAACTCTCGCTTTGGCAAGTGGATGAGAAAAGAGACCTCATATGAGCAACCCAGCGAACGAGCAATACCGTCTTGACAACTGCGAAACCCTACCTCGGGTGAAGAACATCGGGGATGGGGTCACGGCCTCGTCCCCCATCCTGAACGGGGGTATCTGAAACCCTTTCGATCGCATACACACGAGAGTGGGCAAAAGCGTGCAAGCCCGCTGAACCATTCGGGCTTTCGTTTGTTGGGCATGACAACAATGGAGATCATCATGCCCAACCCAAACCCAGCAATTATTCCTGGCATCCTTCCTTCCGATATCGTTCCCGAACGCGATGATCTTCTTCCGGAAGAAGATCCCCGCTTTGGCAACGGCGACGCCGACTCCAAAGATGGAATGCCGACAGATGCCGATGTGCCCAGGCCGGTGCCTGCCGATTATTGAGCGTGCAATCGAATATTTGATCGCCCGGTCCGATCCGCGGTCCGGCGGTCATCTACGCAATAATCACCATAAGGGGAGGTATCTCGCTTGAGCGATGTCGACGAAGCAGTCGAAAACGTGATCGAGGAAGCCGAGGCGGCGGCCGCCGAAGCATCTGAGATGGAGGCCGTGTCCGACGCCCATGGTCAACCGCCCTTCATTATGTTGCGTGTCACTTTGGACGAACTAAACCTCGTTCTCGAACAACGCAAAGCGAGGGGTTCCGGCTCTCGCTGAAGGCAAAGCATCCCCGCCGACGACAATGTGATAGTCTACCTGCGGGAACTTATGCGAGACCAGCACGAGCTGCGAAATCCGGTCCTTGAGTGTATGTAGTAACTGCGACGTTTTCTGCGCTCTATTCGCGTCCATAGAGGCGTCAATCTCATCTCCCATGAAGAGGGAGAGTACGTTAATCGCGGCCTCTCGCCGCTGATCTACGCTCTCGTTAATCCCTATGGCCGGTTCGATCTCGATATGGACAGCCGGATAGATTTCGGCAAAATCGCTGCTTGAGCAGTGGCGCAAAAATGCGTGTTGCAAAACTCGGGCGCAGAAGTCCAATTTTTGTAGGGATTTTCGCGACGCCTTGCGGGCATCTGATGGGCAGAGAATGAGCGACAATCCGCAAATATCCAATGTCGACGAAGCATGTATGTTCGTCTCGAACTGGTTTGGCTGGGAAAGAAATCTCGAAGGGCCCCCGATCGATCTCTCTTTCGGAGTGCCACGAGCCATTCAGACCATCAATCGCCGTCTCGGTCGATTATGGCTCGAAACCCCGCCTGCTAAAATCTTCAACCTGCAAGACAGGCTGATCCCGCCGCAGGAATATGGGTTTGAGCCAAGCGGTGTCGTGCCAATTATTTGGGAAAATCAAGGTGTTTGGGGATGCGGATATAAGCCGGAAACCAGCTCGCAACTGTGGGTTACGGGCGATTGGCCTGATGATCAATGCGGCATGCGGGAATGGCGGCCGACACCGGATGCGATTGATATCCCGATCATCTTTGTCATACTCGGCAATGCGGTTTGGGCCTCGCGCGAGTGCGTCATGGATGAGAATGATGAAAAGCCAGGTCATTCCGACCGCCTGCTGTGGACCTTCGCTCCTTTCGCCGGATTCCTGGGCTTCTGGGCGGATCGCGATATGACCTTGATCCGCATGCAGGGGTCAGGTTGGGGTGTCACGGCGCGTCGATAACAGAGGCGATTTGTAATCCGGTTCTGCCCGTCCATTCTTCATTGTCGCGGAAATCCTGACTTTTCATTGCAAATATCGCGAACTGAAATCGCGCTGAAACTCGTGTCGCAAATGTCGGTCGTAAAAGTCCTCCTGAAGTGGGTGACTTTTGCGACCGCGCTTTGGGTAAAGTCACTTTTGGGTAAGCCCTAGAGTGGCATTCAAATGTGACGTGGGCGGAGTGTAACAAAAGGGTGGATTTTCGATCAAAGTGACGTTACCAATCGAAGCCCACCCTAATGTTACAGAATCGCTATGGCTCGCATCGGATACGCTCGCGTCAGCACCACAGATCAGGACCTCGATATTCAGAACGAGCGTCTGAAGGCTGCTGGTTGCGAAATCATTCGGTCCGAGACCGGATCGGGAGCTTCCCGGAAGGGCCGATCCGAGCTGGAGACCATCATGCAGTTTTTGTATACGGGCGACGAACTGGTGGTTCTACGGCTTGACCGGCTCGGGCGATCCACCCGCGACGTTCTCAATCTCGTTCATGAGCTTGACGAAAAGGGCGCGTCACTCCGCATTCTTGAGCCCGAAGTCACGACAGCCGGAAGCATGGGTCGAATGGTCATCACCATCCTCGGTATGGTCGCCGACATGGAACTCAAGTTCATCAAAGACAGGCAACGAGCGGGCATCGACGCGGCAAAAGCTGACGGCATCTATACGGGCAGGAAGAAGAATGTCGATGACACGGAAATCCGCAGGCGGATCACTGCTGGTGCGACCAAAGCCGCCGTTGCCCGTGACCTGAACATTTCCAGGATGACAGTCTACCGCGCCTTGGAAGGTCACGGCGTGCCGTCAGACTCTATGTGATCACGAGTTCGCTATCTATTCTTTGAGTTGGCCGAAATCGCAGCTTCGGGCCGACTGGGCCTATTTGCTGGCAGAGACGAATTCTTGCGCCGTGCCGCGATGGTCGCGGTAGTAGGCTTCGTTCCGGCCGGTCAGAGCGACCATGGCGGAATGATGGAAATCATCGTTCCAGACCGCATCGAGTCCAAAGCCGGACTGCGCCTGTGAACGGACTAGATTTGTATCCTGCGGCTCGTTCTCGCCAACAATGTAGATCTTTCTCCCACCGCTCGCGGCGCGAGCCTCGCGGGCGATGAGGAATATGATATGCTCATTGCCGGCATCGAATAATGCCTGCGTCGCATCCAGCCGCAATCCGTCGAAATGGTATTCATTGTCTTCCGTTCCTTTCCCAGCCGGGAAAATGCACCGGAAAACTCTAACCAAATCTGGTCCAGTTTGAAGGGTTCAGATCATCCCCACCAAACATAAAGCAGCAATAGCCACTCTTTGACAAAGACTATTAGACGACAAATTGCCACAGGTCCTTAGCGAGCTTTGATTGACTCCTTGAGGCCCCGCCCATAGAGTAATGGTGAGGTACAGGAGCCGTATTATGCGGACTGTCCAAGACTGGTTGAACGATCTCGACCTTGGCAAGTATGCCGAAATTTTCGCTGCAAACGATATCGACTGGAGAGTCTTGCCGCATCTGGGAGCGGCAGACCTGCAGGAGTTGGGCGTTTCCCTCGGCCATCGCAAGATTATGCTTGCCGCGCTCGCGGAACTGGTCACGCAGCCGGTGGTCGAGCCGGCGAGGCAGGCGGCTGTCGTGTCTGCAGAAAAGCATGATTCCAGCCCGGATATTCGTCTTCTCAGCGTTCTCTTTTGCGACATGGTCGGCTCGACCAAGCTGTCCAGCCGTTTCACGGCAGAGGAGATGCATGATCTTATCACAACCTATCAAAATGCCGTTGCGAATGCCGTCGTGTCGTTCGAAGGCTATGTCGCGAAATTTCTAGGCGATGGCGTGCTTGCCTATTTCGGATGGCCTGTGGCTTTGGAAGATCATGCAGAGCGAGCGATCCATGCCGGCTTTGCGGCCAACGCGGCCGTTGCGCAACTGCGGGACCCGGCTGGCGAACCAATTCAATCGCGGATCGGGATTTCCACCGGGCGCGTGGTCGTAGGCGATCTGGCCGGCGGCGGCGTGCTGGACCGGGGTCAGGTCTCCGGCGAAACGCCGAACCTCGCCGCGCGCTTGCAGGCAGCAGCGCTGTCCGCACAAATCCTGGTTGGAGAAGCCACACACCGTTTGGCGCAGAGTGCCTTCGAGTTCAAGAAACTAGGACCGCAGAGCTTCAAGGGTTTCGAGCATGATATTCAAGTCTTCCAGGCAATCGGGGCAAAGGAAGTGGAAAGCCGTTTTGGGTCGGCACATGACGGCGGGCTCTCGCCGTTCGTTGGGCGTAAGAGCGAGCTCGGCATTCTTCTGGAAGGCTGGGAGTTTGTCAAAAACGGGCAAGGTCAGATCGCGGTTCTGACCGGGGAAGCCGGTATTGGCAAATCAAGATTGCTCGAAACACTCATTGACCACGTCGCGCGGGAGGAGAGCGAGCTTATTCGTCTTCAATGCTCACCCTATCATTCGACATCGTCGCTTTATCCGGTCATTCAGCGTCTCAATCGCCTCGCCGGCTTCGCCCCGGGTGATGACGCGGGGACACGCGCGATGAAGCTGGACCAGATGATATCGCTCTACGGCGAAGACGCCGCCCCGCTCAGGCCGATTTACGCCGAGCTTTTGTCTGTCGCGTTGCATGAGACGGTTGTTCCAGTGGCGCCGCTCTCGGCACAACAGCGCAAGGAAATCACGGTCAACGCGCTAGTGAACCGTCCGCTGATGGCTTCGCGGCGAGCACCTGTCCTGCTGGTCGTGGAGGACGCCCACTGGATCGATCCCTCCACGAATGAGTTGCTCAGGGAGGTCGCATCCCGCATCCATTCCGCCCGCGTTTATGTGGTGGTCAGCCATCGCCCGGAATGGGTAGCCCGGTGGTCGACAGGTCAGTCGAATATTACCACAGTGACGATGGGTCGGTTGACAAAGCCGCAGATGCGCGCCTTGGTTGAATCGATGTTGTGGCCCGTATCTGATCGGCTGCTTGACAGAATTGCAGAGCGGACGGATGGCGTGCCTTTGTTCGTGGAAGAGCTAACGCGATCCATTCGCGACTCTGGCAATAACGTGATGGAGAATGTCGACATCCCCGACAGCCTGCAAGGTTTGCTGATGGCCCGTCTCGATCAACTGCCAGCGTCTTGCAAGGCGGTCGCCCAGATCGCCGCAGTGATTGGGAGGGAATTTGACCGTAGCCTTGTCGCCGAGGTCGCTGCCTTGGGCGAACGAGAGCTCGATGAAACACTCAGCCATTTGCTGGCTGCGCAGCTTATCGTTCTTGGCGGCGCATCCAACAATACCTTCAGCTTTCGGCATGCTTTGATCCAGGATACCGCCTACCAGTCACTGCTTGACCGGACGAGACGGCGGTATCATGAAACGATCGCCGAGGCGATCGTCAGGGCGCAGCCTGCATTGACCATCACACAGCCGGAGTTGGTCGCCTGGCACTATTCGGAAGCCCGGCGCTCCGACCTCGCGCTTTCCTATTGGAAAAAGGCCGGTGAAAGGGCGCTGAAGCGTTCAGCCAATTTCGAGGCGATCGACCACTTTTCCAACGCGCTTGCGATCGTCGAGCAACTGCCGAGCGATCGTGACAACCGCCGCCAACTGCTGACGGTGCGGATAAATTTTGCCCAGGCACTAAATCATGCCGGCAGGTTGGTTGCGGCAATCGCCCACTTTTCTTTCGCAGTGGATCAGTCAAGGGAGGATGGTGACACTGATGCTTTCGTCCGGGCGACGTTAGGCCTCACTTCCTCCCAATGGCTGGCAGGCTTGCATCCGCAGGCCTCAGTTCTGCTGCTGGTGGAAGCGATGTCCATGCTCGGTACCAATGAAGACGTCAGACGCTGCCTACTCATGACGCAGCTCGCCCGCATTCACATGCTCCTTGACGAACAACACGCTGGTAAGATGTTTCACGATGCCGCGATGGATCTTGCCAGAAAGCTCAACGACCGCGCCTCCATGCTTGAACTTCTCAATAATCGGTTCTTGGTGCCCCGGCAATTGGCATCGGCAGAAGACGCCGCTCTTTGGCTCACTGAGCTCGACGATCTCATCGATCTAGCCGAGACCGATGGAGATGACCATGCGAAAATGCGGGCCCAAACAATGAATATTTACATCTGTGCGGAGCTCGGGCGACGCGAACGAATTGATCAGTCGGTAGCGATACTGAAAAAATTCGGCGAAGTTCGTGAACGCCTTCACGATCAATGGGTAGCACGCCATGGCGCTGCGATGCTGGCAATTCTCGATGGCAATCTGCCGGCCGCGGAAGCGCTTGCCGGAGAAGGGCTGGCCATGGGCCGACAGACGCATGGCGACCAGGTTGAGGGTGTCTACGGTATCCAGATGTTCACGATCCGCCGCGAGCAAGACCGGCTTGCGGAAGTCGCGCCTGTGATGAAACGCTTCCTCGACGAACACGCGGATGAGACTGTTTGGCTACCGGGATTTGCGTTGGTGGCAGTAGAGCTGGGATATTCCGACGTAGCCAGACGGCGGCTAAGAAGCCTTGCCGATAGCGGGTTTGAATTGTCTTTCGACGCCAAGCGAAGTACGTCACTGTCCTATGTTGTCGAGGTCGCTCATATGCTGGAAGAGGTCGACGTTGCGCAACAACTTTACGATCTCATGTCGATTTACAAACATATGTCGATAACGACGGGAAGCTTCACCGTCTGCTACGGTGCGGCGAGCCGCTATCTCGGCATGCTCGCCTCTACCCTGGGGGATTTTAGCAGAGCGGACGAGCATTTTGAGCACGCTCTTAAGATGAACGCTGCGATGGGCGCCAGCCTCTGGCTTGCACATACAAAGGCAGACTACGCGCTTCTCCTCCGAAACCGCGGCACTAAGGGTGCACTCGAACGCTCCGAACGCTTGTGGGCAGAGGCGTGGGACACCGCTCAGGCACTCGGTCTGGATCGCTTGAAGCGCCGGCTGCGTCCCAATATTCAGTGATGCTCACCCAAAATGGGTTTGTAAAAAGGAGATCTGGCATGCCAAGATATATAATCGAACGGAATTTCGCCGATCAACTGGACTTGACGAAGGACGGCGTCGAAAGCGTCAAACGTATCAATGCCGAGGAGGAGGTCTCTTGGATATTCTCTTTCCTGAGTGCGGACAAGAAGAAGACCTATTGCCTCTATGAGGCGGCAAATCCCGAGGCCATCCGCGAGGCGGCGCGCCGCAATGGGCTCCCTGCAGATGTCGTCATAGAAGTTGGCGGCGATATTGGGCCGGCCATGTTCGATTAGTAAGCGGGCGACGCAAACGCGCAGCCCTTGTTTGGTGCAAGCTTCCTCGCGATAAGGGGGAATCGACGGGCTGCCCACGCGAGTCGGTAAGTCGATCCGATCAATGCGACCACTACACGAGTTGCACGCGCAGCTCCGGCACGGCTGGTGCAATGACACGGGCGAAGTCAGGGTCTGATGTCACCACGACGAGGTTGCGCTCGACGCCTTGAGCGGCAATCCAGAGATCGTTTTCATCGATTTGCAGAAGCTGCCCCGTGACCCGATCGGACCAAGCTTCCACCCAACGCGGTAGACGCCGCTGGATATCCACGCGTTGGAGCGCCACGCTCGACTTCACATATCGGGGGGCGAGTAGCAACGGAACAGAAAACCTACACAAGGTTTGGCCGCGCGTTGCCTGCTGCCGGTTTAGTGGGCACCGAGTTAAGGTGTTTGCGATGAAACTGGAGCACATGAATGCAACGAAGGAAATTCAGCCGCGAGTACAAGCTTGAGGCAGTTAATTTGGTGCGAGAGCGTGGGGTCAACGCCGTCACGATATGACCCACCTCGTTGTCAACGGCGGAGTAAAATCCGGCCAGGGGGCGGAGTAAAACCAGGCCACTTGTGGCGCACGCATGAGATCTCCGGGAGGGCGTAGCCCGAGCGGGGGTCTCATGCGTGCGCGGCGATTTTTTGAGGGGTTTCAGCGGGCCTTTCTGGCGCGGCTTTGGGCGAGACGATAGCTGTCGCCGTTCATCTCAAGGATGTTGACGTGGTGGGTGATACGATCGAGCAGCGCGCCGGTCAGACGCTCCGATCCCAAGGTTTCCGTCCATTCGTCAAATGGAAGATTGCTGGTAATCAGGGTGGCACCCCGTTCGTAGCGTTGCGAGATCAGCTCGAACAGCAATTCCGCGCCGGTCTTGGAGAGCGGCACGAAGCCCAGCTCATCGATGATGAGAAGCTGGTAGGCGGCCATCTGCTTCTGGAACCGGAGCAGACGCCTCTCGTCGCGCGCCTCCATCATCTCACTGACCAGCGCGGCTGCGGTGGTGAAGCCGACGGACAGGCCCTTTTGGCATGCAGCTAAGCCGAGGCCAAGCGCCACATGGGTTTTTCCTGTACCACTCGGACCGAGCGTAATGACATTCTCGCGCCGCTCGATCCATTCGCAACGGGCCAGTTCCAGCACCTGCATCTTGTTGAGCTTCGGGATGGCGGCGAAGTCGAAGCTGTCGAGGCTTTTGACGACCGGGAACCGTGCCGCCTTGATGCGGCGCTCGACCTTGCGGCGATCCCGCTCGATCATCTCCCTTTCGGAGAGCCGTGTGAGGTATCCGACATGATCGACGCCTTCGCTGGCGCATAGCCGGGCCAGTTTCTGGTACTCGCGCTGGAAGGTCGGAAGCTTCAGGGTTTTGAGATAATGGGAGAGCAAGATCTCCGGGACTTCGGTGCTCATGCCGCGTCTCCCGCAGCCGATGACAGGAGGTGCATATAGGCCTTCGCCGACGTCGTCTCGACCGTCGCCCTCGGCAGGTAGGGGTAGATGGACAGGTCCAGTCGAGGCGGCCGGCGTTCCACCCGGCACAGGATCAGATGCTTGACGGCATCGAAGCCGATGGCTCCGAGCTGCAGAGCCTGCTTTACCGCCGCGTGAAGATCGGCAAGCTCAAAGCTTTCCAGCAGGCGCAGGACCTGCACATACTCACGCCGGCCATGCTTGGCCATGCGGCCCTCCATCAGACGGCACAGCGTGACGAATTCCTCAGGCAAGTCCCAGCCCCGGAGAGGCGCTGCCTGATCCAGCGCATTGATCTTCTGCTCGATCAGCGGCAGGTAATGCAGGGGATCGAAGACGACGTCTTCCCGGTCCCAGTTCCGCGGATGGCGGGCGATGATCTCGCCACGGCACCCAATCACCACTTCGTCGACATAGCCCCGGACCCAAACGTCCTGATGGCCGTAGGTGACCGGGACGGAATAGTCGTTGGTCTTGTAGCGAACCAGCGACTGGGCCGTGACTTTCGCACTCGCCTGGTCGCAGGCATCGAATGGAGATGCCGGCAACGCACGCATAGCAGCGAGATCACGCTGCAGTCGCTCTCCGATCGTCTCGCTCTCGCCGCGCAGCTTGTCGCGCTGACGCTTGCGGCATTGCTCCTCAAGCCAGATATTGAACGCTTCCCATGTCGGAAACTGCGGGATCGGCACCATGAAGTTGCGCCGGGCGTAGCCAACGAGACCCTCGACATTCCCCTTGTCGTTGCCTTTCCCCGGACGGCCATAGCGATCCCGGATCAGGTAGTGGGACAGCAAGCCGCTGAACAGCGTTGCCCGCTTGCGTGTGCCATCGGGCAGGATTTTTGCCACAAGGCAGCGGTCGTTGTCGTAGACGATCGACTGCGGCACGGCCCCGAAGAACGCAAACGCATGGATGTGGCCATCGACCCAGGCCTCAGAGACCGCCGCTGGATAGGCCCGAACATAACAGCCGTCGCTGTGCGGCAGATCCAGCACGAAGAAATGCGCTTTCCGCTCCACGCCACCGATGACGACCATGGCTTCACCGAAGTCCGCCTGCCCATGGCCGGGCGGATGCAATAGCGGCACGAACACCTCCTGGCGACGCTGATCTCGCTCGCGCATGTAATCCTTGACGATCGTGTAGCCGCCGGTGAAGCCGCGCTCGTCCCGGAGACGGTCGAACACACGCTTGGCAGTATGGCGCTGCTTGCGCGGCACCTTCAGGTCTTCCTCCAGCCAATGCTCGATCGTTGAAACGAAAGCATCCAGTTTGGGTCGCCGGATCGGCAACCGACGCTGATAACCGGGGGGTGTCGAATACGACACCATCTTTGCGACGCTGTCGCGCGATATGTTGAAATGCTTTGCAGCCTGACGCCGGCTCATCCCTTCCGAGACAGCCAGTCGCACCTTCAGATAAAGTTCCACGCTGTAGATCCCCAGGCCCTCCTGCATTCGTCGCAGAAAGGTAAATAGGTGGCCGGGTTTTATTCCGGCGCAGCAGGACTATCCCGCCGCTACCGTGGCCGACTTTCTCACCGCCGATCTCACTTGGAGCTACTTGTCAGCGACGGCATCACTATCGATAGGGACCAAGTATCAATAGTGATGGATTTTGCATCAGGCCGGCTCGCTATGCGGTAATCTAGGCGCTCACCGATGATCCGGCTAGGTCAGTCCCGCTCCACGAACTTGTTGAACCGGCTTGTCTCGCCGTCTTTCGTCTTCTCCTGATAGAGGAAGGCAAGCTTGTTCTGGTCAAAGATTTTGAAGAACTCGTCCCACCCGATCTCCTCGAACTCTTCCTCCTTTTCGCCGAAATCAATGCGAAGTACCCCGCCCTTGCCTTTTGTGCGGATGACGGAGGGGCGCCCATCACGCGCTTCCGACCATTTCTGGATCGTCTTGTGGTCCGTTGTCGTATCTGAGCTGCTCATATCTGGTCTCCTTTGTCATTTGATCATGCCGGAAGCATCGGCTGGGCCTTCTTCCAATCGCGGTAAGGTGCGAGCACCTCTCCGGGGAAACGTCGTTCGATTTCCCCTTCGACAAGCGCGATCCTTGAAAGCACCTCGTCTCGCTCCTCATTCTCGGCCTTCTCGCTGGCCCTCTCCAAAATGGCCATTGCCGAAAAGACTTCATCGTCCGTCATCGCCGTCAGTCGCAAATCGAGGTCTGTGGTCGGCTCGCTCAGGAAATCGTTGGTCGACATCGCTTTCTCCAGATTATCGCTCTGAAACCTGGGCGACGCGCCGATGTTCCTTCTTGGCGGAAACTTGGTTGCTTGGATGGCAAGTTTGAGATCCGATCCTAACCGGAGTTGCTCATGGAAAGGCATACAATGCGGGCTACGATGCCTAGCGCCCGCTTCACACACCACGATGCGGTCCCGGGGCCGCACAGTCGGATGACGAGGAAAAGGCCGGGAGGCATTTGGTGCTGATCGGCTACCGTGCCTCACACGAGCAATTCGCCCCAAGTCAGCTCCTGGAATACGTGTTAGCCTCGGGCTCACGCAGCGAGCGCCGGCGGCGTATCAATGTCGGGACCGTCGATCGTCTTCCCGTCGATCAGGCGGTGCAACAGGTTCAGCACGAGCGTTTTGGTCGCCACGCCCGCATCCAGTGCCAGTTCCACAGCCCTGACGACAACCTTTTCGTCATGATGAAGGACAAGCGCGAGGATATCGACCATCTCACGATCACCGGCGGGGCGGCGAAACATCTGATCCTGCAGTTGCCGAAAGGCTAACGGTAATTCCAAGAAGGGCGCACCATTGCGCAGGGCACCGGGCTTGCGCTGGATGACAGCAAGATAGTGCCGTCAGTCGTAAATCGTTCGCGGTGGTTTGTCGTGGCTGCGCTCAACGACCCGGGGATGCTCGCATAGAATATTGCCCTCGGCCGCATCGACCAGTCGCTCGGTATAGACGCGCAGGCTGACGGAGAGCTGGCTCCCCAACCGGAACCGACCCCACAAATGGCGCAGGCCCGGCAGCTGGCAGGCTTGCTCGGATTCGACATGGCCAACAAGGAAGCCCGCGGTGGAAGGGTTCTATGGGCGGCTCAAAAAGGCGACCATGGTGGCGATGGTGCAAGAGGCTAAGCCAAGGCGCCCCTGTCCATCCGGCTGGCCGATGTGAAGAAGGATACCGCCGCCCGCATGGCATTGTGGCGATGGCAGAGACGACTTGGCTTCCCCCCACTCTCCGTGGTAGCGAGCTGATCCAGGGTGAGGAGGGATTGCGTTCCCAAGCGGCCTAGTTTCGTTCCAGCGGGCCATCGGCGACGGTGGCCCGTTCTCGTGGTGGGGGCTTGCCACCCCCACGCCCAAGCACGACAATTGGCGGCGCTTGTCGTGCATTTATTGAAGAATGAAGCGAAGGCCAGTGTGCAGGGGACGCGCACCGGCTTTTGCTATTACTGCATGCGTGAAATGTCGCTGTCTACACGGAATCTAACCTCTGTAAAGCGCATTACAGTTGGAACGCTGCTGGGCGATTGTCAGGTGACATCATATTTGTATTCTCTTAAACTCTCGGCGCAACATTTGGAGGCAGCGATGACAAACTATATCAGCATTTATGCCAGCCAGGGCGGGTTTGATTCCCGGCTATTCTTTCCAGCAATGCTTCGTGCTCAGACCGTCGGCACGGGCACCAGTCCAACTGAATGCAGTTACGACTATGAGTACGCTGGAAAGCATTACGCGACACAATTTGAGGGGCACGACTTTGCCAGCCACGATTGGATTGACTTCTCAGGTTACGCGACCAGTGCGAAAATCCTACAGTACGTGGACGACGAGCCACAGACGATCGCGACGGTGTCAATGTTTCTCGATCCGGATAATGAAGCGGGTATTCCAATCGATTCCGCAGCATGGATGACCCCAGACGCCCTGATAGCAACCCTTCAAATTTTCGGCGGAGGCATGCTGAGTTTTTTAGGCAATACAGGCGCGGATAAGCTCTTTGGTAGTAGCTATGGCGACTACTTCAATGGTGAGAACGGTCACGACAGACTGACTGGGTACGGAGGCAACGACCAGTTCCTATTCGACGCCATCGGCACCGCGAACTTTGACCACATCACCGATTTCTCGCACGCCCACGACGTAATTCAGCTCGATCATTCCGACGACGGCCTCTTCCCTGGGGTGACCAACGGCAATCTCAACAAGACGT
Source organism: Rhizobium sp. P2_G2 (assembly GCF_056403555.1). Taxonomy (NCBI): domain Bacteria; kingdom Pseudomonadati; phylum Pseudomonadota; class Alphaproteobacteria; order Hyphomicrobiales; family Rhizobiaceae; genus Rhizobium; species Rhizobium sp. P2_G2. The sequence continues at coordinate 14,221 of NZ_JBFUFF010000068.1, read as the reverse complement.
TTCACGACATCACGTCACAGGCAGAAGATGGAAACGATCGAATCCTCTACAATCACAACACCGGAAAGCTTTTCTACGATGAGGACGGCAAAGGTGGCGAAGCGCCGATCATCTTCGCGGTGCTCGACAATCATACCAAGCTCGACATCCGTGATTTTGATGTCGTCTGATGTGATGCGGTCCCTTCAATCCTCAGCCGCAGCGATACCGCCGCCGGCAAACAGTGACCCACGCAAGCACGAAAATCCCGCTGCCGCTGTTCACATGAGGGCAGCGGCACTCGCATCGGACGGCTTTTGTGTTCCAAATATAGAAGCCGCTCCGGCCACCGCCTTGAATATCCGTACGATACCAAGCAGACAGATTGTTTCAGAGCAAAGAGTTTGACTCGCATGTTCCTTGCGCGTTTGATGGACTCGCTGGGGGGCTCTACGATGTTTCACCACTCTGACGATCTGCGGCAATACAAAATTGGCTATTTTTCCAGGAAGCACAAGTTGGATCGTAACAGCGCCAAGCTGATCCTTGCCGTTTCGCCCAGTTCTCAAGGCGCGAACCGCCGCGCGCGCCAGGTCAAGCGAGTCGGAAGAGTATAGGAACGTTGGCGTCACGCCTGAAACACTTCGGCCGTATCTGCTCTGTCACGCAAACCCTTAAACGACGCGTGTCGTAGCTTCCCGTCATCCGTCCATGCCCGAGATTCAATCTCCGCGATGAGCTCTGGCCGAACCCACGTCACGTTCGGCCGCTTCTTGCCGGTGTCGACCGCCGCGGCGGCGACAGCAATCTTGTCCGTCTCGTTTCGTAGTGCTTGCGGCCGCACATCGTACAATCGTCAATTCTCATTGTCGTTCACCTCAGGACGTGTAAGTTTCTACTTATTCGAGAAATCGCCAATTTAGGGCACCAAACAATGATTGAAAATTTGACGTCCGTCGGCTCGTTAGTATCATCTTAAATATTCACACGTGAAAATCGCGGCAACAAACTCAGCAAGAGCCGCCGCATGCTGCAAGAACCCGCCCACCGCAATTTCCTCAGCCAACTCATCGAAGACAATGCCACCGAAAAGCCGAGACGCAAGGTCAAGCTTCCCTCCACCGCATATTATCTCAAAAAAGGTATCCGCGGCTATTCCTCGCAGAACGTGATGATGACCGAACTTTCGGAGAAGGCCTGCCGTGTCACCTGCCCGGTCGCCGAGGCGATTGAAGGGCACCTCTACCTGGTGATAGCCAACTGGCCGGAAAAGTTCGCCTGCGTGGTCAAGAAGCGCTACCAGGATGATCTGGAGATCAGGTTCCTGGCGGATCTGCCGAAGGACCTGGTGGATAGGGCCGCGGCGAGTTTCTGACGCCTGCCTCTTCTGTGTGGAGAGGCATTGGAAGCGCCAGGTTCGCTAAGAATATCAAGCGGCTGGCAAAGATCGCGAAGAATAAGGACCGGCGACATCCCGCCGGAATTCACAGCAGGCGTTGTCGAACGTTATCGCCCACCCGCGCAAATGCGGCGAGGAACTTGGACCTCGCTTATCTTTGTCGCTCTAGGTGCTTGCAGCGGGCGCGCACAGGTCGCCAGACGAGAGGAGCGTCGGTCTCGCGCTTCAGCGGCGCGGATCCGGGAGTTTTAAGAGGTCTCTTAGCCATGCTGGGATTGCGCCAGAAATGGATTAAAATTGGCTGAGGAGGAAATGAGGGAGGTTGAAAATGCCATTCACCGGGTTGGTAATGCTGCCTCAAGAGATGGAAGTCGTGCAAGACGTCTTCAAGGCGGTGGTCGATGAGTCTTGGTTTCACCGGACAACATCCAACGAGAAGGAATTTGCGGAATTTGTGCTCCGCGCATATCGCACAGGCATAACCGATCGGGACCGTCTCTTAATCTATTGCCACGAGGCTGCGGCGCTTCGATACAGCCGGCATGCTTGACCTGCAATGCGAGCAAACCGCGGACAAGACAAAGGCCCGCCGCAGTTGGGTTCACGGTGGGCCTCGTACACGGCTCGGAGGCGGATACCTTGAGGGGACAATGGTAAGCCGAGCCTGGCGTCTGCGCAATCAACAGACAAGCTTCGCTCAGGTTCCGCGTATTGGCGTGAAGTGTCAGAAATGCCGGCTATTGTACGGTTACGCATTGCAAATGTAGAACAGCAATTTAACTGAAGCTTGATGTTGGATAGACTACATTATCATTGCTCAGTTATATGAGCACGGGCGCGGTGTCCTGCACGCCGTACGGTGCCGCGAGTCGCCGTGGTTCGGCTTCATCCTCCGGACCGCCCGTTTTAACCGAAGAACTAAAAAGAATGTCTGGTAATCGAATTGCGAAAGGACGTTGTGCTGCGATTGACGGCAGATGCCGGAATGAAGACGGGCGACGGTGTGCCGGCAGACGCGATAATGAATTATGGTTTCGATCGAGGGTTCGATCTTGATGAGATGGAGGCAACCCTCGTCACTCCGGCGAAGCGGGGATGGATAATCGTCGCAGATGACAATATTCATCTGACTCGGCTTGGGTATTTGTTGATCAGTCCAGCAAACGACAACGGCTGACCACGAGGAATGTCAGATGTGCGGGCGCTTCACTGAAATGCTGCCATGGCCGCAGTTCGTCGGGCTTTACCGGCTAACCGATCGCTGGTTCGGCCGGAACGTCCCCGCCCGCTATAACATCGCGCCGACGCAAACGGTGCCGTTCATTCATCATGATGTCGATGGTCAGCAGGTGTTGAAAGAGGGCCGTTGGTGGCTGGTGCCGCATTGGGCCAAGGAACTGCCGAAAGCGGCCATGTTCAATGCTCGGATCGAAACGGTCGATACATCTGGCGCCTTCAAAGATGCGTGGAAATCAAAGCGATGCCTGATACCCGCTGATGGATATTACGAATGGACCAAGGCTGAAGACGGCGGCAAAGACCCGTGGTTCATCTTTCTTCCCGGCCCATCTCCATTCGCGTTCGCCGGCCTTTGGGCCCACAACGCCGCGCTCGATCTTTACAGTTGCACGATCATAACCGGTCCCGCCGTCGCGCCGACAGACCAGCTTCACGACAGAATTCCCTAGATCCTCGACCCGGGATTTCATGACGCTGGCTGTCCATGGATACGCCGCCGGCTGACCTCAAGCCCATGCTGGCGCGACATAATTTGAATGGCCAGCTACAGTTCCACCGGGTTTCCCGTGACGTCAATTCATCGAAATTCGACGGTGACCCGGGGTGCGTTAACCCACTGTAGGAACCAGCGATTCCTGACTTCGTTGCGCCGGAAAGGAGACGCCGATGAACCGACCTCGCCGGCCTGGCCAATATGACGACCGCTTCCTTGAGTGTCAGGAGTCTATGGAAGATCACTTCAACGATATCATGGATGCAGCGAGGGCGGCTGGCTGGACGCCTGCCGAAGCCGCTGCCGCCGTCGTGGAACTGGCCGACAACTACATGCTGAAGCAATTCGCGATCGAGGACACGAAGGCGAAGATTGCTCTCGTCGTGGACAGGGAAAGCCGACGGAGACATAAGCGCTAACCCTCTTGCGGAGTCCGTGATGATCTGCTTGTTTAGTGGAACGTTTGTAGAACAGAACGGAGTCCGGCAATGACGATTTTAGGTGATCGTGTCAAAGACGTGGAAGAGCAAATAGCAGCGATGGAGCCGGCACTGAGATCAGCGGTAGCCAGTCAGGGTGTGCATGAATTCATGCTCGTCCACCTCCTGAGCCATCTGGGCACCTTTGTAGACGACCGGGAAAGCTTTATGGCCGCCGTAATGCAGGGTGTCGAGATGAGCATGAAGGTGCAGGCGGACCAGGTGCGCGGCCGATACGGCGAGGGAGCCGACCGGTCGATAAAAGAGACACTGAATTATCTTGAACGCGTCAAGACGATGGTGATGGGGACCGTCGAGATGCCTATGCCAAAACAGGCAAATTAATCGCACGCGGTGGAAGCGGATAAATATCGGCCACGCTACCAATGGCGCCTGACCTGGCCGGTGGAGCGCGACGACGATTTCGCGGGATACGATGGGGAGCAATATATCGGCCGCATTTATCAGACGCACCATGATCCGATCAAAGGCAAATGGAACTGGAATGCCAGCTACCCGAAGGGTTTTCGAGGTACGCCGCCGCTGCCGATAGGCGGATTCGTTGACACCGCACGTGAAGCGTCACGAAAGGTTGAGGAATATTGGGATGACGCCAAGGCGAAAGCGCGCGTTTAACGTTCGAGGGAACCAGATTGCTCTTGCGCAGTTTGGAGTGATCACAAGCCCCCCGTGCCGGAAACACATGGGCTCGTGAAGGCCGCTCCGTTTCGCTGCTCTCTGCAGCGCAACCCGCCTGACGGACCCTCAAAAAAGGCGAAGGAGCGGCCACCTTCGAGAATCTTGAAACCACACTCGTGTTCGCCATATCGCATCTGACCGACGACTTCAAAAACTGCTGAGTGCGGTTGAAAATGGCCGACAGTGCTCGTTTAATGATGTAGGGTTGCGTAGTTCGACAGCACAAGGCACTTGACTGCCCTGAGAGGATCTTTGACAACCGAATTACGCACTAACATCGTGCTTCGGTATATGGCGGAAACAGGGATGATGCCCGACGATGGTGTCGTTGCCGATGACGTAATAAATTATGGCCTGGACAGAGGATTCAAGATCGATGAAATGGAGGCCGCACTCGTCCGCGCCACAACGAAAAGGTGGATAACGGTTGTCGATTACCGCATCTATCTAACCCGGCTCGGGCATGTATTGATCAATGCGGCAAATGACAATCGCTGAGCACTAGCCACGGTGCAAACTTCTGACATACCATTAGGGATGCACGAGCTTGAAAACCAAAACATCGAGCTCGTGCGGGCCGCTCTCAACAACCGCGAACCATGCATCGCGGTGCGTCTTTGCCAACCCCACCCTTCAATGAAGACGCGGGGAGCGGCCGCCGGCTCGTCTGAATATTTGATACCACAGAGGTGTTTGCCGCCGGGAACTGACAGAGCGCCGATTTGTTAGGGCATTTTCGCTCGGGAAACCCCGGCCGTGTATTGCACCCAAGCGGACCTTGAGATGGCCGAGCGGCGTGTCGCGCAAGGCGAAAAGCATGTGGCTCACCAAGAGATCACGATCAGTTGGCTTTCGGGACGTGGCCACACCGTTGAACTGGCTGAGAAGCTCTTGGAAGGCTCCGCCAAGCTCTTGGGCAGCATCGTGGGCGCCGGGACCGGATAGCGGCGGACCTTCGATCAGGCGATGGGCGATAAGCATGCTGTGCGCGTAAAATGCCGCTTTCCAAAATTCGAAAGCATAGGCGGCGGGACTCGCACGAGCCAAAGGTGGTTGCTTGCGTCTTGTGCGAGAAGTGGCGGATAAACAGACCGCTTTCGATGCGGCGCAAAATGCGATGGCGCGAATTTCGTTCCACCGAGTGCGTCTGGAACATATTGCCCATCGCCAAGTTCGAAATGCCGCAGTGCGTTCTAACACACATCACGCGCCCTGCAAGTCGCTCCTGCCCGCGGGTAATGCCGGGCGCATATTGCGCGCTATCCTGCAACGCAGAACGGGTGGGAGCGACCGGATTGTACGGTCGTGTCCAGTCCCGAATGGCGATCGAACCTTTCCGCCAGTCGGACGTCTGTTTGATGCCCTTGCTATCCCGAGGGCTCCCGGCGTGACGAGAGTCTGGCAGGATAGTGCTGCTGCTGCAGGGCGCAACCGCCCGGATTGCGCTCGTTTCAACGTGATCGAGTGCGACGGTACCCTGACGCATCGCGCAAAAAGCGTCGAAGAACGCCTCGCCAACACAGACAAGGTGTTCAAGCAGATCAAGGACAAAGAGACCCGGGAGAAGCAAGCCAAGAAAGAGCGCTTGCGGCAGGCTCGGGAAAAGGCTGCAATCGAAGCGACAGCGGCGAAAAATACTCGGAGGCCTTAGTTGTTGAGTTTCGGCACGATTTGATCCAACTTTTCATTTCGCGTTAGCCTGTCAAATCCAACGTAGTGGATTGTGTGCAAACATCTTTAATCGCGCTGAGCGGATCACGGCGAAATGAAAAACGGGTCAAATCGGGCTGAAAATCAACATACGGGTGCCGGAGACGATATTTCCGCGCCGCGGTCGCCGGCCGGCATGTCGGCGCACAGCGGCGGGCTCCCCTCCCCTCTTCCGGAACCACATGCTTCGCTGCCCGCCCATCTGCAACAGGTGGCGGTGCGGGCGCGTGGCTATGTCGAAGCCGCCAGTTCCGCCAATAAAAGGAAACCCTATGCGTCGGACTGGAAGCATTTTATCGCCTGGTTGCCGCCGCCAGAATGTGTCCCCCCTGCCCCCGGATCCGCAGGTCGTCGGCCTTTACATCACCGCCTGTGCCAGTGGCACCGCCTCCGGAAGTGCCGTCGGCACGGCCGAGCGCGGCATGAAGGGAAACTCTGTTTCAACGATCGAGCGGCGCCTTTCGGCCATCAGCTGGAATTGCGCTCAGCGCGGCATGGCGCTTGACCGCAAGGATCGGGCGATTGCCACGTTGATGGCCGGCATTCGCAACACCCATGCCGCCCCTCCCCGGCAGGAAGAAGCAATCCTGCCTGAAGACCTGATCGCCATGCTCGAGACTTTCGATCGTGGCACGCTAGGGGCGCGCCTGGTGAAGCGCGCCGCGATGGCCGCCGGCGTTCGCGGCGACCTGAGCGAAATCGAACGCGCCTTCAAATTCTCCGGCCACTCGCTGCGTGCCGGTCTCGCCTCCTCAGCCGAGACGGGCCAGGTGGCAAGACTGCAGTGCCGCCGCAGATCACGCAAGGCCCCGATTATGCGATACGGTAGGCGTCGCGGCCCTGGCTGCGGTGGCCGGACCATCGCCCGTCCATCAACCGCGACCAATCCTCCAGATGCCTGGTTCGGGACGCGGATCAGAAACGTCCTGGCGTTGGTACTTGCTGGGCCGCGATGCGCGCCAAAAAGCAAACCCGATCATGGTAGCGGTGACGGCAAGCGCGATTAATCCGATTGCGAAATTGGGCACCTGTGCCTCCTGTTCTTGCAGGCAGGTATTTAGCATTCAGGGCAGGCACACTGCTGTTCCCGTCGTTACAAAGCTCCGGCTTAGGCCAGCATATGAGGACTGCGCCGCAATGCCCATCCATTGCTGGCCGGTCAATGCGTTCGCTTTCTGGCGCGCATCGCGGCCTGCAAATACCAGCGCCGGCATGACCGGTTTAGAGAAGGCGTCGAGGCTACGAGAGCCCCTCCCCTACCTTCTACGAGGGAAGGATTCTCATCTGCATCGCTGGCCGTGTTCATGCGATTTCGGATGAATTCCGCAAGGTAACCGGCACATATTCCATGGCGACGACACCATTGCTGAGGGGCGAAGCCGAAATCAGCTCAAACTGCTGCTGTTCTCCAGGTGCGAAGAGAGGTTTCCCCTGACCGACTGCGCCGGGATAGCTGAGCAATCGGATGCAATCGACCAGGTCGTGGCGCAGAAGCTGCTGGGCGATACTGAGGCTGCCATGCACATAGATGTTGCCGCCGTCGCCAGCCTTCAGCGCCCGGACCGCGTCCGACAGCGAGCCCTTCAGCAACTCGGCCGGCTTCCATTCGAGCGTCTTCAGGCTCGATGACACGACATATTTCGGCAGCGCGTTGAACCTGTCGGCGAAGTCGCCGCTTTCCTTTGGCCAGGAGCCGGCAAAAATCTCGTAGGTCGTGCGGCCGAGAAGCATTGCCCCGCTATCGGCAAGCTCCTCTTCCTTGAACCTGTTCATCTCATCGTTCCAGGTCACGCTGGGCAGCTTCTCGACCTCGGCAATTCCGTCGATGCTGATGAATTCGGTAACAATAAGCTTCCTCATCTTATCCTGGTTTCCTGATTGCAGCACGGTAATTTCCGAAGTGATGTTTTGAAGACGGGCGACGCCACTCAAATCCGACATTGTGCGCGCATTTCTCTTGGATAGCGGTCGCTGACCCGCCCTGCCGAGCAATCAGGCGTTGACGTATCGGAGCAAGGTGATGCCGTCGCCGAATTGCTCACCCTCGACCAGCGCCAGCTATTGGGCGTGGTTTTCCGAAAAAAGGCGGATGCCGCGGCCGAGCACGACCGGAAACCTGTCCGCCACTGCATAGATAGCCCCAGACACCCGAAAGCGCGACTCAGAAGGTCGCCTTCCGGTCGGTGCTCGCCAAGAGATAGTCTCCATTGAAGCTTACTTTCCAGGGCTAGAAGCTACCAAAAGCGGTCAGCAACGTCTACGGCCTGTTCTTTGAACAGGAATGCTGCACCCATTAGGCATGCACTATGCGCTACTCATCGAACGCGCTTCGCTCTAGCGCTCAGAACATCAAGTCCGCGTGTGTCTGTGCCGCCGCCGCGCCTTCACCGACAAGCGTCAAGTGCGCGGGGTCGGAACCACCTGGGCCGGTATATATGTCCTCTACTTGATGCGTGCCAGCCGTGGTGCCATCAGTCACCCAGATTTCCTGCCCGCCCTTCTTGCTGCGTGCAGAGAATATAAGCTCGCCGTCGAGCTCGGTGTAGTCGGTAATGTTGTCGTACTGCGTCGCGATGTCCTTGACGAGCTGGGTATCGCCGGTCTTCGTGTTGTAGCTGTAGAGCGCGGAGCTATCTTGATTGTCGTCCCGGAAGCCTTCGAAGAGGATCTTCTTGCCCAGGACGCCTAAATCGCTGGGGATCGCGTGGATGTCATGGCCTTTGTAGGTCATCGGCAGTCTCTCTGTTCCCTGGCTGGTGGCGTCCGAATGCCAGATGTTATAACCGACCCGGTTGTCAGGAAGCCTGTACTCCTGCAGAAAATAGAATTCGTTGCCGACGACCGCTGACCTGTTGATGTCCGCGACGCCGTCGGTGCTATCCTTGACGGTATCCTTGACCATATGGGTGCCACCGGCAGTTCCATCGGTGATCCAAAGCTCCTTTCCGTGTCGGGAGTCATTGGCGACGAAGAAAGCCTGGTCACCCAACGCGACGAAATTGTTATGGTCCTGATCGCCGACTTCGAGATTTGCCCCTTCTGTGCCGCGATTGATATCCTTGAGCATGTGTGCTCCTCCGCTCGCAATGTCGGAGGACCAGAGTTCCATGCCGTGCCTGACATCGGTGTTGAAGAACAGCACCTCGTTTCCGAGTTCAAAATAGGAGAAGGACGAGCTGACGCCCGCGAAACTGAACTGCGGTGCCAAGCTGTTGCCATCTACCTTGGCGACCTTGGTTTCAAACGTGTTTCCATCGCTATAGGACAGCCAGGTCGAATTGCCACCGGTAAAGAAGATGAAGTCCCCTAGCCCGACGCCGGTAAAATGCATCAGGTCCTTCGTGCCGGCTTCTGTCCCGTCGGTGACAAAGACGTGATTGGGATCGCCATTCCCATCGGACGCCTATATTCATGGTAATAAAAGAGGTTGCCATCGGAATAGGTTTCCTCAAGCGAGCCGTTGGCGAAATGCGTGCGCGACAGGCGATGGCCGTGCGGCGAGAAATAATCGATATCCGCATCGGAGTTCGTCACCGCGAAAGACACGACAAAGGCGCCGGTCGCCGTACCATAGATACTGCCAATCTGCGTATTGTCGAAATCCGCGTATGTACCGATACGCTTGGTACCGCCGGCCGTACCGTCTGTTTCGTAAAGGCCCGCGGAATATCTGCTGCGTGCAGAAAAGAAAACTTCAGCCATGCTCCACTCTCCGCCGGTTCATCTCTGCTAAGCACTGCTCTGCATTATGTTTACTTCCCGTCAATGTATAACACAACTGTGTTCACCGCATTTGACTAATTGGAGTATTTGATGGCTGAGGAATCGACTCTTTTGCGTTAGAGGTGCACGGAGGCGGTGACGAACGGCGACACGGTTGACGTTGCTCGCGGGCTGCAAACGGCTGCACGTGGGATGTTGCGTCAGCCAATAAGCGATCGACCGAACCCCGCCAGCTCTGCCATAAAGCGGAATGCATCGCCCATCATGCAAGACAAAAAATATACGTCCCTGAGCTCTTTGAAATATTTTTGATTGTATGTTGAATGTGTTAGCGTCCTGCCGCCATAACTTAAAGAGGGACACATGCCACCCTGAGGGCTGGCTTTGTCTTATTAGCGGTTGTTCGGAAGACTAAACCGGATTCGACCTTCACGCCCTATAGGCGAACTAGCGGAGAGCCGAGCGAAGCGGCAAAAAGCTTCGTGTTTGCTTTTGAGCAGGCAGACGGCCAAGCCATTGGTGATAGTGCAGGCGATACGCTGCAATCGCACTCGCAGAGGACTGAGTTTCAACGGCCCCTTTTGAACAATCGCAGAATAACCTCCTACGGCTATCGGCGAAGGCCGAAGATATTCTGCAGGGGAATGCTCGAACCAGAGCGCGGCTATCTGCTATCGCGGTGTCGGGCACTCAAAAGAAGTTCTCTTAACCACCAGCCGCGATACAGGTCGCTGGGTCATTCCTAAAGGCAACGTGGAGAAGAAGGAAAACGACCGCCAGGCGGCCGCCCGCGAGGCACGTGAAGAAGCCGGCATATCAGGCAAATTTTCGAAAGAGCCTTTCGGCCATTACACCTACATTAAGGTGAAAGGAAACATTGCCTGCATTGTCAGCGTCTATCTGCCTGAAGCCACGGACGCGCGCCCACAGTTTGCAGAGGCAACGAAGCGGCAGTTCGAATGGGTTTCTGCTTGTGAGGCTTCCAGACGGGTTGTCGAGCCTGAATAAAAAGCCTTTTGTCAAAATTTGCCGTATCCAATTAGGCTTGGCGTTCTCATGGGCAGAGTGTCGCGATCGCCGTGACGATATCCACACTCTGCCGCCTTTGATCCCCGTCAGAATATGAAGTCCGTTGCGTGCAGATCAGCCTTGGATACGTGGTCGAGCACGAGATCGTCGGCTCCGGAGGTAATGTGGACGTTGCCGGCAACCTCGCTCACGTGATTCTTCATCATGTCCTTGAAGTCCGCAATGTCGACCATACCCGAAAGATCGACCTTATCGACACCCTTGTGGAAGTCCTTGACCTCGTCGGCGTCGAAGTTCGTGGCAAACACGAAGGTATCGTGGCCCTTGCCACCCGTCAGTATGTCGTTCTGCCCTTCGCCGCTGAGAACATTGCCGCCGCTATTGCCCTTGATGATGTTCTGCTGGCTGTTGCCGGTCCCATGGAGGTTCTTGGTACCGAGAAGCGTGAGGTTTTCCAGCTCGGAGTTCATTAGCGCGTTGGTGTTGAAGGAGAAGGAAACGGTCGATCTGACCGTGTCCGTGCCTTCGCCGGAAAGCTCGTTGATCTGTGTCTTTGCCGAATTGACGATGAACAGGTCATTGCCGGCGCCGCCGAAAATGTCGCCGGAATATTTGCCGTCGAGATTGTTGAAGACGTCCTTGCCAGCGCCCAGCATGATATCGCCGCGGATCGTGCCGTGGTTGATCACAACCTCGTCGCCGTCAGTGGCGCCAACGGCGGTGGCATCGTTCATGGCGATCAAACCGTCATTGGTTATTTTGGTCTTTTCTCCCGTCGAACTTGTGAGGTTGATGCCTTCGTTGTCTGCGGCAATAACGCTGGTTTTGCCAAGATTTACCGTCTCGCCGCCAATATCCAAAAATATGCCGCTGAAAAGAGCGCGGATGGATCCGTTGTTGTCGATGACGCCGTCCTTGGAGTTCATGTCGATCCCAACTAGGCCGAACAATTCGCCATTGTTGACGGCATGCGCATTGGCACCACCCATCGATATCGCCGATGCGAAGCCGTTGGCAGTGACGATGCCGTTGTTGGTGACAAGAGCGTTGGCTCCCGTTGCACTAATACCGGTATCGCCCGTTACCGAGCCGCCTTCGCCGACGGTAATCTTTGAATCCCCACCTTCGAACAAAACACCCGCGCCGGCCGCCGCCCCAGAGTTGACACGCCCATTGATAATGATCGTATCATTGGTAAGGTTAGCTGCCTGATGAATCGAGTTGTCTTCACCGCTGAAGACGTGGCTCTCGCCGAAAATCCAGGTATGATTGGAATTGCCGAGTTCGTAGGTGTTGGAATCGTCAGTGTTAACGACGGTCGTCTTTGCCATGCTTGTCTCCCCATTGGCTTTGGTATGAGCCTTCAACGGTCGGCAGCGCGCTATTATTCAATAGCGAACTCCCATAATCGGGTTTTAGCAGTCATGGTGTGCAGCGCCTGGCAGCGGAGGACGCGGCGGCAGGTCTGGGAGAGAACTTGCATCGAAGCAGTTTCGAGCCCCTCCTACAAGCATTTGAACCGCTTCGATGTTGAGTTTCGGCACGATTTGATCCAATTTTTCATTTCGCGTTAGCCCATCAAATCCAACGTAGTGGATTGTGTGCAAACATCTTTAATCGCGCTGAGCGGATCACGGCGAAATCGAAAAACGGGTCAAATCGTGCTGAAAATCAACACACAATGTCAAATAGTGGGATATATTCATTGCAGCTACCTTCATCGATGTCCGCCGCCGGCGCACTGGAGCCATGTTGTGCGATAAACGGCCGGAAACCTGACATCGAATCTTATACTGAATCGTGTCAGGTTATCTGTCCCCCAACATTCAAGACTTCCGCAACAAAAAAGCAGGGTCATACCTGCATCTGCTTTGTGCGGTTTCGCACATTCATTACCCGCCCCGCTTGAACGCAAGACCGGTAGCGCGCGCGCCGCAAAGGTGGTCGACTGGCGAAGCTCTCGCCGGACGACATTGAGGCCGCGCGCCTTGCTTGCCGCAGGCCGCATCCCTGTCGCGGAGGTTGCTAGGCGCATGGGAGCCAGCCGCACATCGTTGTATGACTATTTTTCTCAGGCTCGCGTCCGCGCCGGCACGGCCAATGTGGAAAGGGCCGGCAGCTGATGCCCATCCGGCCGCAACATCGCTGGCTTTATCCGATTGACTGGCAGCAGCTGACAGACCTGGTGCGCTTTGAGCGGGCGAAGGGGCGGTGTAAGCATTGTCAACGTCCGCATGCCAAGATTGTCTGCCATTTTGGCGATGGCCGTCGGTGGGATGAAGACGCCAGTACTTGGCGGGATGTGAAAGGGCGGATTGTCCGCATGGGCGTGCCCCCTGCCCCGGAGCCAGGCCATGCGCCGGTCACGCGGGTTTACCAGGCGACCTCGAACCTGGATAACAATTCCGGCCACAATGACTTCCGCAATCTCAAGGCGCTTTGCCAGCGCTGCCATCTCATGATCGACCGGCCGGAGCATTTCCGGCGGCGCCGGCTAATTTTCTGATGAGCCGGGCTTGAGGCGACCTGTTCGAAGGCTCTTACCAACTTATCTGACGGGTATCCCTCTCGACACCCGTCCATCGGAAATCTAACCCGGCGATGAACCACTAAGCCCTACACTCTCAATGAACGTGCGGCTCGTTGCGCCGGCGAGCGGCTGCAGCGATCAAGTTCTCCGTCTCGGGTGCAAGCAAATCATGTTTGCCGGCGAAGGCCTCGAAGGCGCCCCGGGCTGTTTCGGCTTCTACCTCGCCCAGCAACGCGGCCTTGCAAGCTTTGACAGCCATCACACGTGCCGTATCGCGCATGTAGCCAGGGGCTTCCTCTAAAAACATGTAGGCATCCAAGACATTACGGATATCCCGGGGCTGACCTAGTCCGACCAGAATGCGGACCGGCTTTTCAAACGTATCGGGTGTCACGGCTCCTCTCCTTTCGTCCCGATCATCTCAGCAGCACCGGGCATGCGGGCCCGGTGCAAGTGGTACACTGGCGCGCGAGGCGCCTTAGGCGGCTTTCTGGCCCTCGATTTGCTGCGGATTCGAGACAGCCAGTGACGGTGCCGTCTGAATCGCGATCTTGCGCGGCTTCATCTCTTCCGGGATCTCGCGAACAAGATCGACGGACAGCAGCCCGTTGACCAAGTTGGCGCCGGTTACCCGAACGTGGTCGGCAAGTTCGAACTTGTGCTCGAACGGCCGTCCAGCAATGCCACGATGCAGGTAGCCTTCGGTCTGGTCAGCCGCCTTGTTGCCGCTGACGATCAGCAGGTTGGACTGGAAGGTGAGGTTGAGATCCTGTTCACTGAAACCGGCCACCGCAATGCTGATGCGATAGGTGTCGTCGCTCGTCTTCACGATATCATAAGGCGGCCAATCACTGATGGAACGGACGCGTTGAGCATTTTCCAGAAGGTTGAAAACCCGGTCGAAACCAACGCTGGACCGGAACAGTGGACCGGAACAGTGG
>NZ_JBFUFF010000067.1:0-42727 GCF_056403555.1 Rhizobium sp. P2_G2 | reverse complement strand
CTATTGTTACCGGGCCGGGCGCTATCCGGCAAGGGGCGTAAAAAGGCCGCAAATGCTTGGCTTAAACGGCAAAAGCCTGTTCATAAGACTGCCTCGAAATTAGCCTTCCGGCAGGCTTTCCGCTATAAAGGCGGCACCGATTCACAGATGCAGAGAATGTGACCGTTTTGTCCGAAATTACCCCACCCGGCGGCAAKGGCCCAAGCGGCATCGAACCGATCTCCATCGTCGAAGAAATGCAGCGCTCCTATCTCGATTACGCCATGAGCGTGATCGTGTCGCGCGCGCTGCCGGATGTGCGCGATGGGCTGAAGCCCGTGCATCGCCGCATCCTCTACGGCATGAACGAACTCGGGATTGACTGGAACAAGAAATACGTCAAATGCGCCCGCGTCACCGGCGATGTCATGGGTAAATACCACCCGCACGGCAACCTGGCGATCTATGACGCGCTGGCGCGCATGGCGCAGGATTGGTCGCTGCGCGTGCCGCTGATCGACGGCCAGGGCAATTTCGGTTCGATCGACGGCGACAAGCCCGCGGCCGAACGCTACACCGAGTGCCGGCTTGCCAAGCCGGCGCATTCGCTGCTCGACGACCTCGACAAGGAAACGGTGGATTTCCGCGACAACTATGACGGCTCGCTAAATGAGCCGGTCGTGGTGCCGGCGAAATTCCCCAACCTGCTGGTCAACGGCGCCGGCGGCATCGCCGTCGGCATGGCGACGAATATCCCGCCGCACAATCTCGGCGAAGTGATCAATGCCTGCATCGCGCTGATCGACAATCCCGAACTGGAATTGCCGCAAATCATGGAGATCATGCCGGGACCGGATTTTCCCACTGGCGCGCTGATCCTCGGCCGCTCCGGCATCCGCCAAGCCTATGAGACCGGTCGCGGCTCGGTCATCATGCGCGGCAAGGCGCGCATCGAACCGATGCGCAACGACCGCGAACAGATCATCATCACCGAGGTGCCGTACCAGGTCAACAAAGCGACGATGATCGAGAAAATGGCCGAGCTCGTGCGCGAAAAGCGCATCGAGGGCATTTCCGATCTGCGTGACGAATCCGACCGCGACGGCTATCGCGTCGTCATCGAGCTGAAGAAGGACGCCAATGCCGATGTGATCCTCAACCAGCTCTACCGTTTTTCACCGCTGCAGACCTCGTTCGGCTGCAACATGGTGGCGCTCAATGGCGGCAAGCCGGAGCAGCTCAGCCTGCTCGACATGCTGCGCGCCTTCATTTCCTTCCGCGAGGAAGTGGTTAGCCGGCGCACAAAATTCCTGCTGCGCAAGGTGCGAGATCGCGCCCATGTCCTGGTGGGTCTTGCGATCGCCGTCGCCAATATCGACGAAGTGATCAACCTGATCCGCCGCGCGCCCGATCCGCAGACGGCGCGCGAACAGTTGATGGAACGGCGTTGGCCGGCGCACGATGTCGAGGCGCTGATCCGACTGATCGACGATCCGCGCCACAAGATCAACGACGACAATACCTACAATCTCTCCGAGGAACAGGCGCGTGCCATCCTCGACCTGCGCCTGCAGCGCCTGACGGCTCTCGGCCGCGACGAAATCGGCGACGAACTCAACAAGATCGGCGCCGAGATCAAGGACTATCTCGATATCCTGAGCTCGCGTCTCAGGATCATGACCATCGTCAAGGACGAGATGGCCGCGATCCGCGACGAGTTCGGCACGCCGCGCCGCACCGAGATCATGGATGGCGGCTTGGAAATGGAAGACGAGGACCTTATTGCCCGCGAGGACATGGTGGTCACCGTTTCGCATGCCGGCTATGTCAAGCGCGTGCCGCTCGTTACCTATCGGGCGCAGCGGCGTGGCGGCAAAGGCCGTTCTGGGATGACGACGCGCGACGAGGATTTCGTCAATCGCCTGTTCGTCGCCAACACGCATACGCCGGTTCTGTTCTTCTCCTCGCGCGGCATCGTCTACAAGGAAAAGGTTTGGCGTCTGCCGGTCGGCACGCCGCAATCGCGCGGCAAGGCGCTGATCAACATGCTGCCACTCGAACCCGGCGAGCGCATCACCACGATCATGCCGCTGCCGGAGGACGAGGACAGCTGGGCCAATCTCGACGTGATGTTCTCGACCACGCGCGGCACCGTGCGGCGCAACAAGCTCTCCGACTTCATCCAAGTCAACCGTAACGGCAAGATCGCGATGAAACTGGAGGAGGAGGGCGACGAAATCCTCTCCGTCGAGACCTGCACCGATCAGGACGACGTGCTGCTGACGACGGCGCTCGGCCAGGCGATCCGCTTCTCGGTCGACGAGGTGCGTGTCTTCGCTGGCCGCAATTCGATCGGCGTGCGCGGCATTTCGCTCGCCGAGAGCGATCGGCTGATCTCGATGACGATCCTTGGCCATGTCGATGCGGATGCATCCGAGCGTGCGGCCTATCTGAAGCGTTCCGCTGCGGAGCGCCGCGCCATGGGCGTCGACGAGGATGATATCCAGCTCGTCGGCGAGGAGGTCGCGGAAGAGGGCGATGTCACCGATGAACGCTACCAGTTCCTCAGGGAGCGTGAGCAGTTCGTGCTCACGGTCTCGGAAAAGGGTTTCGGCAAGCGCTCCTCGTCCTATGACTTCCGCATTTCCGGCCGCGGCGGCAAGGGCATCCGCGCCACCGACACGTCCAAGACGGCAGAGATCGGCGAGCTCGTTGCTGCCTTCCCCGTCGAAGAAGCCAACCAGATCATGCTTGTGTCGGATGGCGGCCAGCTGATCCGCGTGCCGGTGAATGGTATCCGCATCGCCAGCCGCGCGACCAAGGGCGTGACCATCTTCTCCACCGCTGCGGACGAGAAGGTGGTGTCGGTCGAGCGGATCAGCGAGCCCGAAGACGAGGAGGGCGTGGCTGAGGGCGGTGAAATGTCGGAAGAGACAACCGCCAGCGGTGGCGCTCCCGAGACCGAATAAACATAGCCGCCCGCCTCACCCTGCGGCGGGCGTCGCTTTTTCCGGATCGTGGAGAGATTTCAGGATCCGTGATTTGTGATCTCCACGCCGAACTCAATGCGATGCTGGAGCCAATTCTGCTACAAAAGCAGCCAACGGAAACCTGTCGGGGACAGTCAGTTCCGTAGCGGGGACGCTGAGCGTCAGAGCGTAGATCGGAGCTTGCGTAATGTGTTCCAAGCCCAGGATGGCCTTCGCCCGGGCATGATCGATGGCTGCGGTCGGACAGGCTGTCAGGCCGTAGCCCGTCGCGGTCAGCATGATGTTCTGGCCGATATGTCCTGCTTCGATCAACACAACGCGATAAGCGTTCGGATCTTCATATTTCCACATCGTCCGTTCAAGCATGGCGCAGAGCAGAATGAGACACGGTTTGTCATCACCCCATTCCTGGCCGCCGATGAGGGCGGTGATTACGTCGGCGTCGAACTCAGCCACGCGCTCAAGCGAGTGCTGCAGAGCGGAATAGTGATAGACGCCAGCAGGGAGGCCCCTCACATCCCTGGCAAAGACGTAGGCTTCGAAAGGATTGCGGGCGCCGCCCGAGGGCGTCATGGATAGCGGCAGTTCCCCGACGCAATTCATTCTCGATCCGGTGATCCCCAAGCCGGAAAACAGACAGTCGGAAAGCTGCTCCAGGGTAATCGGATCCGGCCGGGCCTGCCGCACCGTGCGGCGCTTGGCCATCAGGCTGATCAGCGGCTTGTTCGACAGTGGATCGGGCAGAGGCAAAGCATGCGCGCCGTTCATCTGGAACAGATTGATCAGCCCAACGGAATTCGCCTTCTGTCTTTGCAGGGCTTCCGCCTGATCGACGGTGATGAACGCATTGTCCTGCACGCTGAAATGCATGAGGGCGGTGGGCAGCCCCCAGTCCCAGGCCCCGGCAAAGGCATCTTCATTCCGAGCCGGAACGGATCCCTCCTCGATCACGGCGTTGACCGCGACGAGGTTTGCGATCGTTTCGGCAAGCTCGCCCTCCTCGAAGTCGGGCAGCAAGGCCCCGATCTCGCTGAGGTCCAGCCACGACTGCATATCCGTCAGGAAGGCCAGAAGATCGCGGCTGCATTGGAAAACCGATTTCGTCAGAAAATTGTAGGCATTGATCACCCCGTCGCCGGGTATGAAAACCAGTGTCGCAGAGCACTTGAACCGCATCGCTAAGGCCTCTCGTAATCCTGCCGCACGGGACCGTGCGGCAGGATTTCAGGTCATTCCGGCCGGAACTGCATGCCGGGACGCACGAAGATCTTCGTGGCGGCCGGCGCAGCGGTGACGGTCAGGTTCGGCTTCTGCTTTGCAGTTTTGGTCATGTCTCTCTCCTCTTTTTGGAAGCGCATCGGTTTCGCCCCCAGGCAGATTCGATAAAACACGTCCAGCGGATAGTAAAGTAAAAATGCAGAAGCATATTACGCTATTGTAGCGTATTTATTGATTTTTATTGGCGTATATTACGCGCTCGAACTTAATAGACGCGGTTTCGAAAAATGCTTGCAAAATAATAACTGTGGAATAAGATAGTTATATTGTGCTAACAAGACGTTAAGTGAGGCAGTCATGGGCGCAACAGCAGACAAATACAACAAAATAAACGGCCTTCTTACGCCACCCTCGAAGAGGCAGCGTGCAGTATACATTCGAGAAGAACTGGTAGGTCTCGCAAGATTAGCGCGTGAGAGCGAACTCGGTATGCTTGAATACCTTATCGCCATGGCTGTCGAGGAAGCCCATGCAGATGCAAAAGCTTCAAAGTGAAAGATCGTTGAGCACGGTCTTCATGATTTCCTGCTTCTGCTGCGCCAGGATCATTCGCGTAATCTCATCGACAACCGCGTCATCCTTATGATAGCGGCGCGACTGGCGTAGCGCCTGACGGAAGGTGACTTCCGGAGGAGCCGGGCGCATGCAGACGGCGGCAAAGGATATGCCTGCCGGCGTCAGGATTGTTGCATGCCCGCCGAGAACCGGTTTTGACAGCGGAATCCAGCGAAGCCGGATCATAGACGGCTCCTGATTGCCGCGCTGGTTGACGCCGACAAGATGCAGCCAGCTCAGGCGCTCGACCACAATGCCTTTATGGTCGCCAACCTTGTGCCACCAGATCCGGTCCTTCGGCTCGGCAGTCCCCGTAATCCGCCTGAAGGTCACAACGTCATTC
Organism: Rhizobium sp. P2_G2; assembly: GCF_056403555.1. Classification (NCBI taxonomy): domain Bacteria; kingdom Pseudomonadati; phylum Pseudomonadota; class Alphaproteobacteria; order Hyphomicrobiales; family Rhizobiaceae; genus Rhizobium; species Rhizobium sp. P2_G2. The sequence continues at coordinate 37,582 of NZ_JBFUFF010000067.1, read as the reverse complement.
TTGCGCTCCAGGAAGACCGGCGCACAGACGATGTAATCCGGCTGTGTCGGAACGGATATCCAAAGGAAATAGGTGCCTGGTTTGATGGACGCCGCCGGCTCGCCCCAAAGCGGCCGGATGACGTCGATGGAGGCCTTCTCCAGCGAGCCTTCGGTATTCCTGACTTCGCGAAGCAACAGTTCCGTGTCGTCAGAAAACAATTGCGTGTCGGAAATTTCAAAATAGTCGCATATTTTCCGGATCGTTCTGCTTTCGGGCATGGTGCTGCCCGTCAGGTATTTATCGAACTGCGTCCGGTTCAGATCCATATCCCGACATACTGCATTGACGCTTCCGCGCAAGCTGCAAAGTGCCCTTAGATTCCTGGCCAAATTCGATTGCAGAGACATTCTTCTTTCTCACCCCATCGCCTCATCTTTAGCGTGAACATCGGCCCAGGACAAATATTGTCACGCTGCAATCCGCTCAATCAGCCCGATCGCCATTGCCGTTGCCTGTTTTTCATTCTAGGTTGCAGCCGAGAGGACACGCTAGACGGGACAGGATCCTCATGAAAAAAGAGGAAGCGACGATTGAACGGCTGAAATTTATGCTGACGGAGCTTATCAACTTGCGAAATCTTGCGATGGAAGATTATCGCTATGAGCTCTATGAACTGATCGATGCGGCAATTCTTGAGGTCGGGCGGGAAATCGACAAAGTGCTGGTATCGGTTCATTAGGTTGCGTTTTACCGAGGATCAATGCCAAGCCAGCTCATGACAATCAGGACCGCCGCTGCTGAACGGCAAGACTGGCTTTGCTACTATTGCGGCCGTGCCATGTGGGATGCGGATGGCGAGGACTTTCGCAAGCGACATGGCGTTGCCAAGAAAATGCTGTGGCAGTTCAAATGCACTGCGGAGCATGTGATCGACCGCGCCGCCGGTGGCGGAGACACCCCCGACAATGTCGTTGCGGCCTGTCTGTTTTGTAACAACACGCGCTCGGAATGGGGTGTCGGTTCGGCCGATTTCAAGGTCATTGCAGAAAAGCTGGAGGCTGCCGGCCGATGGAGACAGGGGCACGGCATGCGAAAGATCTCGCTTCCCAAGGCTTTGGCGGCCAAATCTCAGGCTCGGACGGGCTAGAGATCGCCGGATTTCGAGGTTGATCCGGGCGTGCCTGCCGTCTCCTCCTGACAGAGCCTGCAGCTTATCCTCTGGCGGTAGCGAGCTTACCCACGCGTGTCCTTCTGCAGCTGGCGCCTGCTTTTCTCGTTACCGCTACAAAGGCGGCACATCTAAATGACCGGGAGGCAGACCTTCTCGGGCGCGCTCGGCCATCATCTGATAGGCCCGCTCGAGATGGCGCGCCATGCGATCGGGGTTGAAAAGCGGTGATGTGGCCCGATTGAGGCGGAGCCGGTCGCGGATTTCGGCAAGCCGCGCCGGGTCGCGCGCCAGTGCTACGGCGGTGCGGCAATAGTCTTCGTCGCTGTCGGTCGCCAATTCCTCGATGCCGCAGGAATTCAAAAGGCTCCAGCTGACGCGCGAATGGTAGCAGTTCCCCCTGACGGTCAGGACCGGCAATCCGCCGCGCAGCATGTCGGCCGTGGTCGAGTGGCCGTTATAGGGCAGGGTGTCGAGCGCGAGATCAGCGTGCTGCAGGCGCTCGATATGGTCGGCGAATCGTGGCGTCTTGCCGTTGAAGCAGATGCGCTGCGGATCGATCCCCAGCCGCGCGAATTCCGCCAGCAGGTTTTCCGCCGCAAGCGCCTCGCCGCAGGCGAGCCATAGCACTGAGTCGGGCGTTTCGCCGAGGATGCGCGCCCAAAGGTCGATCGTGCGCGGGGTGATTTTCTGTTGGCCGCTGAAAGAGGCGAAAACGAAGCGAGTTTCGGGGAGACCCCAGTCACGGCGCGAGGATCGGCTGGCATTTTCTCGGAGCACATCGTTCGGCATTTGCACTTCGGGCAGCCGGCAGAGCTTTTCGCCATAGAAGGGTTTTGAAGACTCCGGCGTGACGACAGGGTCGGTGATGACATAATCCATGCCTGCGCCAAATACGGAGCCCGGATAGCCGAGATAGGTTGCGGTCAGCGGTGCATCGGTGCGCTGCATGATCGGCAGCCGGTCGCCTTTCGTGTGGCCCTTGAGGTCCACCAGGATGTCGATTTCCGCGGCGGAGATCGCCTCCGCAGCCTGCTGGTCGGTCACGTCGGCGATCGGCACAATGGCGGCGCGCAGCTTCTCCGGCCATTTCTGCTGGAACCGGCGAACCTCCGGGCGGCTGTAGCAGAACAGCCGGATATCAACTTTGCCGGGATCGTGACGCTCCAGCACCGGACGGGAAACGGCCATGACGACTTCATGGCCGAAATCATTGGAAATATAGCCGATCCGAAGCGGACGCGACGCATCGCCGATCTTTCGTCGCGGACGCGGATAAATGTCTTTCGACGCCAAGCGCTTTGGATTGGCAGTCGGCGCCATCTGCGCCTGTTCGTCGTCGCACCAATAGAGCCGGTCAAGCGCCGTCTCGTTGAGGAAGATCTGCTCGGCAACAGTGCTTCTCGGACTGACCATCATATCGTCAAAGGCGCGCTGCACCGGAAAATCGCAGGCCCCGCGGGCCAAAGAATATCGTTGGACCAGGAGAAAACCGTCGCCAGGGCAGGTTTCCAGGCCTTTGACGATCTCCAGATAGGCTCGGGCAAAATCCTTCTTTCGCTCCCGATAGAAATTGACGATGAAATAAACGTGCTCGCCATTCGCCCGGTCGAGATGATCAAGCAGCGGCTCGAGTGTTTCGATGGGCAGATTCGCATGCACCGCGCACAAGACATTGAGCGCAAGAGCAGAATCACCGGGATTGGCGCGAATGGCAGCAGCCGCGGCGGCGGCCAGTTTCTCGATATGCGCGGCCCTCAGGTAAAGTGTCGCCGCCGATTTCAGGGCGAAAGCGCGTTGCTCAGGAACGCGGCCGGCGATCGCGACAAAGCAATCTGCCGCGGCGACCGTGCGTCCGAGCTTCAAATTAGCATTGGCCGCATAGGCTAGGAGCCGCGGATCGACACCGTGAATATCGCTGTCCGGCAGCAGCGCTAGGACGCCTTCATAATTGCCGTTGACATAGAGATTTTGCGCCCTCTCGGCGATATCGGGCGACAAACCTTCGATGACGGTCATGGGCAATCCTCGAACGCAGCGAGCAAGCTGCCTGTAGGCCAAGAGGCCGGAGGGTATCATGGGGAAAATGGACCGAAGCTTGCATGCTCAGAAAAAAGAAAACCGGACGGGCAGGGGAGCCGTCCGGTTTAAAAAAGCGCGGGTTTAGCGGGGAGGGAGGGGAGCCCGCGCTTCGGGGAGGAGATCAGAAAGCCGCTCGGCGCGTATGCGCTTCACGCGTTGCTTGGTTTTCACGGATCGAGTTGACAATCGACGACACAGCCGTTGCGACAAACATCACGGCGATCAGTCCGGCCATCAGCGTCAGTGTCATGTACATCATCTCGAATTCCTTTCGGCTCAGTGCCGGTTCAACGTGGCCGGTTCATCGTGAAATCATGTTTGCCATGCATTTCGACCAACCGCTGTTTCCACGGGAACACTGCCATTGGTTCGGCTGTTCCTATCAACTTGACGCCATTTAACCACCGATCGACTGAAACCTTCTTGAATGCTTCGTTCATTCAACGTTCATTTGGCGCATTGGTTGCATCTGCAGTAAAAAAATGTGGTATCGATATGATCAGCAGATCAACTTCGCCCGTTCGTCCGATGATGCGCGTCGCCACGAAAACCTAAGCTTGCGATTAAGCTTTTTGCGCCATACGTCTACTGCACGAAAGTATGGGCGGAAGGTAGAGCAGGGATGAGTGGCTTTGGGCGCCGGTTGTTTCTTACGGGCGGATCGTTGGCGCTGGGCATTGGCATCGGCCGCTGGTGGCTGCCGGCGACCAGCGGCAAGGGGCCAAAGTTTCCCAAGGTCGACCCCTTCGCCGCGGCGAAAGGCAGGTTGCTCGATGATGCCAGCGAGCTGGAGCCCACCGAGATAGACCGGCAGGTGATGATCAACAGCGATTTCGACGTCGCGTTCATCCACCGGGTCCGCGCGCTGGTCATCGAAGCGCGAAAGCGGAAGATCCCGCTGATCGCCAGCACTGCGCGGCATTCCATGGGCGGCCATAGCCTGCCGGAGCAGGGCATTGCGCTGACGCTGTCGCAAAGTTCAGTCAAGCCCGATATCGCCAGCAAGACCTATCGCGTCGCTGCCGGCACGCGCTGGCGGACAGTGGTTTCGGAACTGGACAAGATCGGCTTTTCCCCGGCGGTGATGCAGTCGAACAACGATTTTGGTGTCGGCAGCACGTTTTCCGTCAATGCGCATGGCTGGCCGGTACCGTTTTCCAGCGCCGGCAGCACGGTGCGCTCGATCAAGATCATGATCCCTGACGGTACGATCCAGACCTGCTCGCGCACGGAAAATCCCGACATTTTCCGGCATGYCATGGGCGGTTACGGCCTGTTCGGCATCATCCTCGAGCTGGAGCTCGACATGGTGCCGAATTCGCGACTGACGCCGACATTCGAGCCGATGCCGGGCAAGGATGTCGGGCCGTTCTTCGCCAAGGCGCTCAAGGACGATCCGACGATCCAGATGGCCTATGGGCGTCTCGACGTCTCGCTCGATCAGTTCTTCGAGCAGGGCATGCTGATCACCTATCGGCCATCCGCCGACCAGAAGAATCTGCCGCCTGTCTCAGGCTCCGGCATTGTCAGCGAGGCGTCGCGCCTTATTTTTCGCACCCAACTCGGATCGGACTTCGCCAAGCATCTGCGCTGGTGGACCGAAACCGAACTCGGCCCGGAACTCGAGGGCGACGCGACGCGCAACAGCCTGCTCAACGAGCCGGTGATCGCGCTCGCCGGATTCGACGACAGCCGCACCGATATTCTGCACGAATATTTCGTCGCGCCGGAGCGCTTCCCCGATTTCATCAAGGCCTGCCGGGAGGTGATTCCCGCTTCGTACCAGCAGTTGCTCAACGTCACGATCCGCTACGTCAACACCGACAAGGATAGCGTGCTCGCCTATGCCACCGAGCCACGCATCTCCGCCGTCATGCTGTTTTCGCAAGAAAAGACGGAGCGCGGCGAGGCCGACATGGCCTGGATGACACGGCGGCTGATCGATCGGGTGCTCGCCATCGGCGGCAGTTATTATCTGCCCTATCGGCCGCATGCCTCGCTCGACCAGATGCAGCGCGCCTATCCGAAGATGGCGGAATTCGCCGCCTTCAAGCGTCAACTCGACAAGGACATGATCTTCCGCAACAAGATCTGGGACCGGTATTTCTCGAAAGTCTGAGGAGGGACGATGAACCGACTGCGCCTGACGGCCTTTGTCTATTTCCTGATCCTCTTGTTTGCGGCATCGCTCAACTATCTTCCGTTCATTCCGGTTATCGAGGGCAAGACGTTCGGCATTTTCGCGCTCGATATCTATGACGATGGCCTGCATCTCGCTTCCGCGCTGTGGGCGGGTCTGGCTGCCTGGTTCGGCGCGCGCGCCTCGCGCTTCTTCCTGTTTTATTTCGGGCTGATCTATTTCGGCGACGGCTTTCTGGGCCTGATCACCGGATCGGGCTATCTCGATCTCGGCATCATCAACTACGGCATTGTCGACCTGCCGTTCGGCTTCAAGATCATGGCCAACCTGCCGCATCTGGCGCTCGGCAGCATCGCCTTCATCACCAGTTTCCTGTTCAAGGTGGACGCAAAATGATCCGGTTCATCTTCAGGCTGATCAAATGGCTTGTGATCCTCGTCGTGCTGGTGGTGATCGCGGCGGCCTGCCCGATTGCTTACATCGAATTCGCCTGCCGCGGCGACGTCGCGCCGAATGACTACAAGCCTGTGATCACGGACCAGAAATACCAGCGGCAGGAGGCCAACACCTATCTGACCTATCCGGAATGGCACATCGTCTATGCTTATGACGGATTGGCCGAGACGCTGAAGACCGGCGACGAATACCAGTTCGACTATGTCCACAGCGTCAACGGCTTCTGGGCCTCGACCTGCAAGCTGATGAAGGTGGCGGACGCGCATGGCGGCGCCGATCAGGCGACGCGGATGATGATCTACACGATCGGAGCAAGTTTCGACCTCGAAATGGGGCTGAAGGCAGCTTACGAAGAGACCGTCGGCCGGCTGTTTGCAATTCTGCGCGGACCGCAAAAGACGCCGCAGGACGAGGAAGCGCTGAAAATGGCGGTGGATTACTCCGCCTTCCTCCGCCAGACGCCCTGGTACAAATATGATTTCGACAAGGCCAATCAGGCACTCTGGGCCGCACCGGTGAATGATCCGGTGCGCGGCTGGGAACGACGGCTGGCGCTCGGCGGGGAATGGAAAGCGAAGACTTACTATGCAAAGGCCATCACCGCCGCGGTGGACGCGACCGGGCAGGCCGATCTGACGATCCGTTCCGTCGTCACCGGGCTCGACGATACGGCGCTCAAAGCGATCTCCAATGTGACCGTGGTTTCGGACAGCGCCGGCGGCATCGTGATCGAAACGCCGCGTTACGATATATTCACCCACGTTCTCGCGGCGATCGTTGCCAAGGGCGGCTCGTTGCGCGAGATCGCTGGCAATGACGATGTCATGGTGTCCGTGACCATTCCGGCAGACGCAAACTATGGCGGACCTGGCGAGGTGATTTCGGAGATGAACCGCGATGGCTTCCAGACAAAACGGCTACTCCTGAATTTGAAAGTGTCGGAGCTCGACAGTCTTTTCAAGGTGATGTCGATCGGAGACCCCGGCATCGAGCATGTGTTCGACTATTGAGGAGCCATGCGTGAGCCTGTTGCTCAGATTGCTGAAGACGCTGGCGGTCGCGGTGCCGATCGCAGCCGTGGCAATGGTGCTGCCAGCCGCGATCCTGCTAACGGCCGGCAAGCCCCAATCGGTGATCGTTATCTTCGCCAAGACAGCAGATCCTGACCGCCTGCCGCGCGAAATCACCATCCTGTCCTGGGACGCGCATATCGCCCGGCTGGACGGCGTTGATGCCGTCACCGCCCGGAGACTTTATGCGGAAGGAGCAGCCCTGGTGATGCCCTTTCGCAAATCCGGCTGCATGTCCTATCGCAAGGCTTGATCTCAGCCCTCGTGCCTGTCGAGGAATTCCTCGGCGCCGAGATTGCGGAAATCATCCAGCGCATCCCTGAGCCGCTGGTGATCCCAATCCCACCAGGCAAGCTTTTCGAATCGTTCGGCGGCCTTGCGGGAAAAGCGCTCGCGGATCGGCTTCGCCGCCACGCCGCCGACGATCATATAGGGTTCGACATCCCTGGAAACGACGGCGCCGGCGCCGATCACAGCGCCATTGCCGACCTTGACGCCCGGCAGGACGGTGGAGCCGTGGCCGATCCAGACGTCATGGCCGATCGAGACGAAATTGTCCCGCCGCCAGTCGAAGAAGGCTTTGTCGGTATCGGCATCCGGCCAGTAATCGCCTGAGCGGTAGGTGAAGTGGTGCAGCGTCGCCCGGGTCATGGGGTGGTTGGTGGCGTTGATGCGGACGTTTGCCGCGATATTGGCGAATTTCCCGATCCTGGCACACCAGATCATGCCATATTCCATCACGTAGGAATAATCGTCGATCGTGGTCTCCGAAATCCGGCAGTGTTCGGCAATCTCGGTATAGATGCCGAGCTTGACGTCGGTCAGCTCGGCCGTCGGGTCGATCATTGGTTCGATGCCGAGTTTGGTCATGCGGCGRCCTTCCGGGCGGAGAATTCCGAGACATCGACAATCCGGTCGGCGACCTGATTGCGGACGTCCTCGTCGTGGAAAATGCCGAGCAGGGCGACGCCCTGCTTCTTCTTCTCATGRATCATCTCGACCACGACGGCGCGGTTCTGTGCATCGAGCGAGGCAGTCGGCTCATCGAGCAGCAGCACCGGATGGTCGGTTATGAAACCGCGGGCTATGTTGACGCGCTGCTGCTCGCCGCCGGAGAAGGTTGCGGGCGGCAGCTGCCAGAGCGTGTCCGGCAGATTGAGGCGCGCGAGAAGATCGGCGGCCACCTTGCGAGCATCGTCGAGTGCCACGCCGCGCGCGAGAAGCGGCTCGGCGACGATGTCGAGCGCCGGCACGCGCGGTACGGTGCGCAGGAACTGGCTGACATAGCCCAGCGTGTGGCGACGGATGTCGATAACCAGCCGCGGATCGGCCTTCGCGAGATCCTCGATGCCGTCCTTGTGGCGGATCAGGATCTCGCCCTTGTCGACACCATAATTGCCGTAGATCATTTTCAGGATCGAGCTCTTGCCGACCCCCGACGGGCCGCCGAGCACGACGCATTCGCCGGCATCGACGGTGAGCGCAACATGTGTAACCACGGGCAGACGCAGGCCGCCGCGCAGATGCATGGTGAAGGTTTTGGCCAGATCTCTGACGATAAGCGGTGCTTGCATGATCGTTCTACCTTCAGACTTGCAGGATCGAGGAAACGAGAAGCTGCGTATAGGGCTCGCGCGGATCGTCTAGCACACGGTCGGTCAGGCCCTGTTCGATGACATAGCCGTTCTTCATCACCATCATCCGGTGCGAGATCAGCCGCGCCACGGCAAGGTCATGGGTGACGATGATCACCGACAGCGACAGGTCCTGGACGAGTCCGCGTAGGAGGTCGAGCAGGCGGGCCTGGACGGAGACGTCGAGACCGCCGGTCGGCTCGTCCATGAAGACCAGACGGGGCGAGGTGACGAGGTTGCGCGCGATCTGCAGGCGCTGGCGCATGCCGCCGGAAAAGGCGCGCGGCTGGTCGTCGATGCGGTCCTCGTCGATCTCGACGCGGGTCAGCCAATCGGTGGCTGTGGCGCGGATCTGGCCGTAGTGCCGGTCGCCGACTGCCATCAGTCGTTCGCCGACATTGGCGCCGGCGGAGACGGCCATGCGCAGGCCATCGGCCGGGTTCTGGTGGACAAAACCCCAATCGGTGCGCATCAGGAAGCGGCGTTCCGCCTCGCTCATGCGGGCCATGTCGCGCAGATTGCCGTCGCGCATGCGGTACTGGATGCTGCCGCTATCGGCCATCAGCCGGGTCGACAGGCAGTTGAGCAGCGTGGTCTTGCCGGAGCCGGATTCACCGACGACCGCCAGCACTTCGCCGGGCCAGAGATCGAAGCTCACGTCCGTGCAGCCGATGCGGCCGCCATAGAATTTCGACAGGCCGTGGACTTTCAGAAGGGCTTGGTCGGTCATTGGAGAATCTCCAGGTAAATGTGGCCTCCGCGGCTACCCCCCTCTGGCCTGCCGGCCATCTCCCCCTCAAGGGGGGAGATTGGATGGGGCGCGCCCATTGCGCCCATTGACGGGTGTTTGCGCGGTGCTCGGGACTGATTTGAGGCAATGTCGGTGCCTCCTGCCAATCTCCCCCCTTGAGGGGGAGATGCCCGGCAGGGCAGAGGGGGGTGAGCCACAACCGCCATCATTCCGCCGCCTCCAGTTCACTCTGTTCGCCGACATGGCCCTCGGCCCGGCGGGTTTCGCAATGATCGGTGTCGGAGCAGACGAACATCCGCTTGCCCTTGTCGTCGAGCACCACTTCGTCGAGATAGACATTGCGGGCGCCGCAGAGCGCGCAAGGCTTCTTGAACGACTGGATGGTGAAGGGATAATCCTCGAAATCGAGGCTCACCACGTGGGTATAGGGCGGCACCGCATAGATGCGCTTCTCGCGACCGGCGCCGAACAGCTGCAACGCCTCAGACATGTGCATTTTCGGATTGTCGAATTTCGGGATCGGCGAGGGATCCATGACATAGCGGCCCTCGATCTTCACCGGATAGGCATAGGTCGTGGCGATCTCGCCGTTCTTGGCGATGTCCTCGTAGAGTTTCACATGCATGAGGCCGTATTCTTCCAGCGCATGCATTTTCCGCGTCTCAGTCTCGCGCGGCTCGAGATAGCGCAAGGGCTCCGGGATCGGCACCTGGTAGACCAGCGTCTGGCCGGCAACGAGCATTTCTTCCGGCACACGGTGGCGAGTCTGGATGATCGTTGCTTCGCTGGTCTTGGTCGTGACCTTGACATTGGCGACCTTCTGGAAAAAGGCGCGGATGGAGACGGCGTTGGTCGTGTCGTCGGCGCCCTGGTCGATGACCTTGAGCACGTCGTCGGGGCCGATGATCGCTGCCGTCACCTGCACGCCGCCGGTGCCCCAGCCATACGGCATAGGCATTTCGCGGCTAGCGAAGGGCACCTGATAGCCCGGGATAGCAATGGCCTTCAGGATTGCGCGGCGGATCATCCGCTTCGTCTGTTCATCGAGATAGGCGAAATTGTAGGGTGTCGCGGCTTCATCGATGCCGAGCTTGTCTGCAAGACTATTCATTCCGCAGCTTCCTTCTGTTCGTCGGACACGGCGTTTCGGTTGGCCTGGTAGTCCGCGCGCATGCGCCGTACGAGATCGAGTTCAGCCTGGAAGTCGACGTAGTGGGGCAGTTTCAGATGCTCGACGAAGCCCGTCGCCTGGACATTGTCGGAGTGCGAAATGACGAATTCCTCGTCCTGGGCCGGCGCGACGACATCTTCCTGGAATTCGCGGGCGCGGAGCGCACGGTCGACAAGCGACATGGCCATGGCCTTGCGCTCGCTCTGGCCGAAGACCAGGCCATAGCCGCGGGTAAACTGCGGCGGCTGCTTGGCCGAGCCCTTGAACTGGGTGACCATCTGGCATTCGGTCACCTGGATGCGGCCGACGGAGACCGAAAAACCGAGTTCCGGCACGTCGATCTCGACTTCGACCTCGCCGATGCGGATTTCGCCGACGAAAGGATGAGTGCGGGAATAGCCGCGCTGAGTCGAATAGCCGAGCGAGAGGAGAAAACCTTCGTCACCGCGGGCGAGCGCCTGCAAGCGAGAATCCCGTTCCATGGGGAATTCGAGCGGCGTGCGGGTAATGTCGCCGGTCAGGTGGCCGGCGGGCATCTTGCCGTCGTCTTCGATGAGGTTTTCATGCGCCAGGATCTCGGAGACGCGCATGACGCGCTCGCCGGTCGCTTCCTTTTCAAGCGGCATGTCAGGCTCGCCATCACCAGCCAGTGACGGATCGATCAGGCGATGGGTGTAGTCGAAGGTGGGGCCGAGCAGCTGGCCGCCCGGCAGGTCCTTGTAGGTTGCCGAAACCCGGCGCGCCACCAGCATCTTGGCCGTGTCGATCGGCTTGGAATAGCCGAAGCGGGGCAGTGTCGTGCGGTGGGCGCGGAGGATGAAGATCGCCTCGATCATGTCGCCGCGGGCCTGCTTCAAGGCGATGGCGGCGAGATCGCGGTCATAGAGCGAGCCCTCGGCCATGACGCGGTCGACGGCCAGCGCCAGCTGTTCCATGATCTGCTCGATGGTGATCGACGGCAGTGTGCGATCGCCGCGGCGCTTGTCGGCGAGCAGCCGGTGGGCGTTGGCAATGGCTGCTTCGCCGCCTTTGACAGCTACATACATGTCAGTTTCCTCCCTTGCGGACGCGCACCGTGCGCGGCAGGCAGATCATTTCCAGACCGGCGACGAGCACGAGGTCGACGCCGCGCGGATAATGCCCATTGTTTTCCTTCCACAAGTCTTCGAAGGGACCGGGCAGGCCAACAACGTTGATCGTGGTCGATTCCTGGATGCCGGGGCCGGCGAGGATGAAATCCTGGCCGCCGGTGAAGGCGGGCATTTCGAGGATGATCGTGGTCGAGCGATCCGGATATTCCTGCGTGCCGGCCGCAAAGGTCGAGAGCGGCGGCAGTGGCGCCGACTTGTCGAAAAAGGCGAACTGCGCCTCGGTGCGGTCGTCGGTCACCAATGCGCCGGTCTGAAAAGCGAGCCAGCCGGGAAGGCCGGCATCGACAAGCGAGCGGCAGAGATAGACTGGGGTATCGTGGTCGCAGAGCGTCAGCGCGATCGCACCGGCGCCGGCACCCATGGGGACGGGCGGGGCGGCGCCCTGCTCGATCGCCTGGATCGTGCCCGGCCGGGCCATGCCGTCCATCATCGCCTTGAACACCGATTGCGACTGGAACACAGGCTGTTCGAAGCCGCCGGCATAGATTGCGTTTTGCGATGCCATCAGTCTTCTCCCCGCACCATGGTGAAGAAATCCACCTTCGTTGCAGCTGTCTGGCGTTCGCGTTCGGCATCTCGTTCAGCCAGCGAGGTTTCGATGCCATCAAGTAATGTCTCGATCGTCTCGCCATGCTCCGGGCGTTGCGCCAGCGCGTCGAAGATCGCGGCGAGTTCCGCCTTGCGCCGCGACAGGCCGAGCGTCTGGCCATGACCGATTTCGCCCGTGCCTAACCGCACGGTGGCGCGGCTGACCGTCGCTTCACCGAGATTGAAAGGCGAGCCGCCGCCGCCAATGCGGCCACGCAGCATCACCAGGCCGGTTTCCGGTCCGCGCACGCGGGTGACTTCGGGCTTGTCGGCCAGCGCTTCCCAGGCGGCAATCAGCAGTGCGTCTTCAGCTTTCGCCAGCAGTTCCATGGTCCGGCGGCGCTTGTCCTGGCCGTCGCTTGCAGGTCTTTCGATCGGCATCGTCTCCACCTCGGTCGTATCGTCGTTCAGATCGGTCTTTACGCTACTATCTTTTTGACTCAGGATGTCTATTTGTCTATATAACTAGACATATCGCTTCTGGTAAGCCCCAAAAGTGACAGGCATGTGACATGAACGACGTTTTCACCATTGACCGGAACAGTGGCATTTCGGCCTGGAAGCAGATCGCCGACCAGATCAGCCGTTCGATCGCCTCGGGCGAGTTCGACGACACCGGCATGGTGCCGCCCGAAACCGTGCTGGCCGAAAAATTCGGCGTCAACCGGCATACTGTGCGCAGCGCCATCGCCTCGCTTGCAGATGAAGGCCTGCTGAAGCGCGTGCAAGGGCGCGGCACACTCATTGAGAAACGGGAGAAATTCGTCTTCCCGATCGGCCGGCGGACTCGCTTTTCCGAAGGCCTCGGCAAACAGGCGGCCGAAATGGGTATCACGCTCATCTCGTCGGAAGAAATCGAGGCAACACCCGAGATCGCCGATGCCTTGAAGCTTGTCGTTGGCGCACCAGTGTTGAGACTGAGGACTGTGGGTTCCGCCGACGGCCAGCCAGTGTCGACCGCGGTTTCGCATTTCGACAAGGCGCGTTTTCCCGGAATGGCAGAGCTCGTTGGCCATCACCACTCGGTGACCAGGGCTTTTGCAGCCCAGGGCGTGCCGGACTATGTGCGTGTCTCGACCGAGGTCACGGCCCGCATTGCCACGGCGCAGGAGGCAGGCCATCTCAAACTGTCCCCAGGCAGCGTCGTGCTGGTGGCGCAGTCGATCAATGCCGATCTCCAGGGACGGCCGATCCAATATTCACGCAGCGTGTTTTCCGCCGACAAGATCTCGCTGAAGCTCGATACCGGCGCCTGATATTCCCTTTGCTGATGACCGGCGGCGTAAATTTGGTTTGCGTCGCCCGCCCATGCGCGCCATCTTCCGGGCAATCGCATTGCAGGAAACCATCATGTCAGACAAAAGCCCGCTCGCCGGCATCAAGGTTTTGGAACTCGCTCGTATCCTCGCCGGCCCCTGGTGCGGCCAGACGCTGGCCGATCTCGGCGCCGAGGTGATCAAGGTGGAAAGCCCGGAGGGTGACGATACCCGCAAGTGGGGACCGCCCTATATCGAGAAAAACGGCGAAAAGTCCGCCGCCTATTTCCATGCCACGAACCGCGGCAAGCGCTCGGTGATCGCCGATTTCGGCACCGAGGAGGGCAGGGCGCTGGTGCTGAAGCTCGCCGCGCAATCCGACGTCCTGATCGAGAATTTCAAGCTGGGCGGATTGAAGAAATACGGCCTCGACTATGACAGCCTGAAAGAGGTCAATCCGCGGCTGATCTATTGCTCGATCACCGGCTTCGGCCAGGACGGGCCCTATGCGGCGCGTGCCGGCTACGACTTCATGATCCAGGGCATGGGCGGCATCATGGACCTGACCGGCGAACCGGATCGCGAACCGCAAAAGATCGGCGTCGCTTTCGCCGACATTTTCACCGGCCTCTATTCGGTGATCGCCATCCAGTCGGCGCTGATTGCACGCGAAAAAACCGGACGCGGCCAGCAGATCGACATAGCGTTGTTCGACTGCATGACCGGCGTGCTCGCCAATCAGGCAATGAATTTCCTTGCCTCCGGCAAAGTGCCGAAACGGCTAGGCAATGCCCATCCGAACATCGCGCCCTACCAGACGTTTCCAGTGGCTGACGGACACCTGATCGTTGCCTGCGGCAATGATTCCCAGTTCGGCCGCTTGGTGACGATTCTCGGACTTGCCGAGCTCGCAGATGACCCGCGCTTCAAGACCAATGCTGCCCGGGTTGAAAATCGCACCGTACTGACAGAGTCCATGGAAGCCAAGACACACGCCTGGAAGCGCGACGATCTGCTGGCGGCACTGGAAAAGGACGGCGTGCCGGCCGGCCCGATCAACAGCGTTGCCGATGTCTTCGCGGATCCGCAATTTCTGCATCGGGCGATGCGTATCGAGCCGGAAGGAATCCCCGGCATCCGCACGCCGATCCGGTTTTCCGAATCCGAACTCGAACTTGATGCTGGTGCACCACGGCTTGGCGCACATACCGGGGATGTCGTCGCAAAGCTCGGCGGAAATTAACATCGCATTTCGCGGCGCGGCACTGCGAAATCCTAGCAAAAACAATAGGCTGGAGGCAGGTTCCGGCGAAAATCCGGGGCTTGTGGCAAATTGTCATAAAAGCGGCTTGACACTTGGGACCCGAGACCGTAGGAAGCCGCTCACAAGCATGGAGACGTGCTTCGAAGAATGGAATGCGGGTGTAGCTCAGTTGGTTAGAGTGCCGGCCTGTCACGCCGGAGGTCGCGGGTTCGAGCCCCGTCACTCGCGCCACTTCTTCGAAAAGGTTTCCTGCCCAGCAATGCGCGGGTGTAGCTCAGTCGGTTAGAGTGCCGGCCTGTCACGCCGGAGGTCGCGGGTTCGAGCCCCGTCACTCGCGCCATTTCTCCTCTTCTTGGGACCAAATCTGGAGACAAGATATTTGCTCCAGCCTATCGACATGTTTCCTCTCCAGAGCCAGGCAACGGTTCGGCCAAGCAGGCGTTGATTGAAGAATCGGGGTCTCAAGTTTTTGTCTTTGTTTAGTTTTAAGTTTCCAGTCTCCGGTCTCCCGTTTCAGTCTGGGTCTCTGTCTGTGTCTCTGTGTTTCATACCGGTTCGATACCGGTATCAAAGGGGTATCGTAGGGGTACCGCCATTTGCCGTTATCCAACGCCCCGGCCGAAACCTGGGCGGCCTCGGTCGGCGGCTTTCCCTCTGGAATTTTGATTCTATCGGATCGCGATAAGGTGGTCCAGGGACGGAATTTCCCGCCAGATCGGCGGGCGCCAGTAGGAACCTTCTCCGACCAGTGATGTCCATCCCACGGTCAGGCGGTAGCCGTGAATATCGGTACCATTCACGCGGCACAGTTCATACAGCTGGGTGACCACAATGGGCCTCTCCGGCATCGGCCGATCGAGGAAATCGGTGTTCAATCTGGTGTGCTGCATCAGAGGGGTAATATCTGCGGGCGGTTCCGCAAGCCTGAGAGACACCACGCTGGGGCTATCAGGACCGATCTTCTTCTCGAAAATGCTGTCGGCATAGTCTTCGTCATCACGCGGCGTGAACCGGCCGCGCCGGGAATAGAGGCTCGCACCCGCAAGGCTCGCTCTTTTGAGATACGGACGATGTTTGCGCGAGTAAACATCGACATAGCCAGCGGTATCCACAATGTCCGATCGGATGGTGGTGAACCCGGCCGCGTGCGGGCATTCGGCAAAGCGATAGGCGGCATTGGTCAGGACCAGAAGGCCGCCGGCTACCAGATTGTCGCTCAGCAGTTTTATCATTTCATCGAAGCGCGACACCGGGAATACAGCTTCTATGTCCGCCGGCGCCGGAAAGACGCAGAGCACCGCAGAGGCGAGAATGAGATCAAACGGACCGCGCGCTGCGATCTCCTCTTCGGACGATGCAAAAACAGTCGCGACCGAGCCAACGGCCCGCTCACTGGTTTCGATCAGCGCCGGGTTGATGTCGCAGCCGAAGATTTCGTCCTCAGGGAAGAGGTAACGCAGCGTGACCACCTCTTCGCCGACGGAACAGCCAAACGAAAGGATTTTCAGCCTCCGCCCGGGAGTCGTGGTCCGCAATCTTTCTCGCGCCGTCAGAAGATGGTTGATATCTCGAAAGAGAACGGTGTGAAAATTATTCTGAACTTGTCGCATCGAACCAGCTTCCTACGCCCTTTATTGCCCTGTTTGAAAAGATCGCATGCAGGAACGCTGCGGAGCGTCCTTCTCGGGAAAAAACACGCGCAAGTCAAGGTTTCCAGCATCGTCATAAGTACCGCCGATCAAGGTACATCAAGCAGGACTCCGGCCGTGTTCGACGCGCAGCAACGGAGATCCGCCTGATTAAACTGAGATCCATCAAAGTCTCTCGAAAAACCTTGGCGAAAAGCAATTTTTGTTCCGCATTGTGCTCTTGTAGAACGGCGGAACCTTCCTCGATGGATCTCGGCAGCGAACCCAAGCAGTCACAGCAGAAGCAGCGCAGAAACGCAGTTCGCAGGCGGTCCGCCTTGCCGGTGATGATCCGGTATTTGGGCACCGAAACGCCTGGCCGCATCCACGACATCTCGGTCAGGGGCGCTGCGATCGACACACAAGGTCATTTCCTGGGGGTGGAGGGCACGACCGTTCGCATCGAATGCCTGGAATTCTGCTTTCTGGAGGGCCGGATCCGTTGGCAGCGCAAGGGACGGATCGGCGTTGAATTCGATCCTTCCACCAATGCGGTGGCCAAGGTGCAGGCCTATTTCAGATTCTATTACAAGGATCCGGTGGTTCAGAAGGACTGAGCAGGCCCGAAAAGGCGTGTCACGCCCCTGCGGGGCGGATGTCTGCCAGATACATCGGCCCGCCCTTATGCGCCGGAAAACCATAGCCGTTGATCAGCACGAGATCGATGTCGCCGGCGCGAGCAGCAATCCCGGATGCGAGGAGTTTCCGACCTTCGGCAGCCATCGCCGCCAGCAGGCGATCGACGATCTCTTGCTTGCTAAAGGCACGCGCAACGACGCCCTTGACGGATCGAGATGCTTCGATCATCGCCGTGACCTCCGGATCGACCTCGCGCTTGCCGCTCTCATAACTGTACCAGCCGCGACCGCTTTTCTGACCGAAGCGGCCGGCTTCGCAGAGCCGGTCGGCGATGTCGACATAGCGCTCGGCAGGATCGCGCGTCGCTGCCTGGCGCTTGCGCCGCGCCCAGGCGATTTCGAGCCCGGCCATGTCGAAAACTGCGAACGGCCCCATGGCCATGCCGAAACCTTCCATCGCGGCATCGATTTCGGCCGGGGAGGCGCCGTCCTCGACCAGGAATTCAGCTTCTCGCCGATAGGCCGAAAAAATGCTGTTGCCGATGAAACCTTCCGTGACGCCGGAAACGATCGCCAGCTTGCCGAGCTTCTTGGCGACGGCGAGCCCGGTTGCCAGCACATCCGGCGCAGTTTTGGCGCAACGCACCACCTCCATGAGGCGCATGATATTTGCCGGCGAAAAAAAGTGCAGGCCGAGCACGCGTTCCGGATGGGCCGTCGCCGCAGCAATCTGGTCCGGATCGAGATAGGATGTGTTGGTGGCAAGAATCGCGTCCGGCCGGACGATGCCGTCGAGCTTGCGGAAAAGCTCGGTCTTGACGGTCATATCGTCGAACACCGCTTCAATCACCAAGTCGGCTTCCGCCAGTTTATGGAAATCACCGCTGACAGAAAGCCGAGCCAAGCGCGCTGAAAGCCCGGCCTCGTCGATGCGGCCGGATTTCAGGTTGCGCTCGAGAAGGCCGATGATGCGCTCCAGCCCCTTTTGGGCTGCTTCGTCGGTCTGCTCGATGCCGATGACCTGATAGCCTGCATCCAATGCCGCCACGGCGATCCCGGAGCCCATCAGGCCGGTGCCGACAATGCCGATCTTGGTGACAGGACGCGGCGTGACGTCTTTCAGTCCGTCGACCTTGGCGGCCTCACGCTCGGCAAAGAAGACGTAGCGGAGTGCAGCAGCTTCGGCGGACTCTCTTAGCCGGATAAACGTATGTCGTTCGTCGGCTAAGCCATCGCGGAAATTGAGACTTGCCGAAGCCAGCACCAGGCGCATGGCTTCGAGAGGAGCGGCCTGGCCCTTGGCGCGAGAGCGGATCTTCGCGGCAGCCGTTTCGATTTTATCGGCGGATTCGGCCGAAATGGCAAGTTCACCCGTCCTGCGCAGTGAAATCGCTTCGCCGGATTTGATTTTCGCCAATGCGTCGGCCGCAGGATCGTCGGAAACGGCATCGACGATGCCCAGAGCCAGAGCCTCGACTGCCTTGACGCTGCGGCCAGTGCCTATCATGTCGAGGGCCGCCGAAAGACCGGCGAGGCGCGGCAGGCGCTGCGTGCCACCGGCACCCGGAACAATACCCAGTTTCACCTCGGGAAAGGCCAGGCTCGCACCCGATGCGGCGAGACGAAGATGGCAACCGAGCGCCAGTTCCAGACCGCCACCGAGCGCCGCACCGTTGATGGCGGCGATGATCGGCTTGGCCGAACCTTCGATCGCGTCGATCACGGCCGGCAGCGTCGGCTCGGCCGGTGGCTTGCCGAATTCTGAAATATCGGCGCCGCCGATAAAAATTTTTCCTGCGCCTGTCAAGACGACATGATAGATCGAGGCATCAGCCGACGCGTGTTCAATTGCAGCCATCAGACCGCGGCGCACGTCCGCCGACGTCGCATTGACCGGCGGATTGTCGATCGTGACCACCAATGTTGCGTCTTGCTTGCTGCCGAAGACGCGCGGCGAGAATTCCAGCCTGTCGTGATCACGCATCGATGTCACTCGTCGGGGACAACGGCAGTCGCCTGGATTTCGATCTTGGCCCGCTCTTCCACCAGCGCCACCACCTGCATCGCCGCCATGGCCGGGAAATGCCGGCCAATGACTTCGCGATAGACCTGGCCGATCGACTTGAGGCTCGCGAGATATTCGGCCCGGTCGGTGAAATACCAGGTCATCGAGGTGATGTGCTTCGGCTCGGCCCCGGCCTCCTGTAGCACCGCGACAATATTCTTCAGCGTCTGGCGGACCTGGCCGGCGAAATCGTCGGTCTCGAATTCGCATTGGCCGTTCCAGCCGACCTGGCCGCCGACGAACACCAGACGGCCGCGGGCCTCGACGCCATTGGCATAGCCGATCGGCTTGGCCCAGCCTTCAGGTTGCAGGATTGTGTGCATCATCGGTCTCCAGATGGTTGGTCAATGCGGCGCGGAAATCATCCGGCCAGGCTTGCGCCTTGTGTGTGTCGAGCGAGGTCGCGACCAGCCGCTGCTTCGCCGTCCAGAGCGTGTCGCCACGGGCAGACACTTTATAGTCCAGGTCGACGGAGGACCGGCCGATGGCGCGGACGCGGACTTCGAAGTCGAGCTCGTCGCCATGAAAGCCGGGTTTCACGAAAGTGAGGTCGAGCGTGACGGTCGGCGTGCCCATGCGCCGATCGCGGATCATTTCCGCGCGCTCGCCGCCGAAAGAGAGGAAGAAGTCCTCGGCCACGCTGTCGAGAATGCGCAGATAGGACGGGTAATAGGCGATCCCCGAGGGGTCGCAATCGCCAAAGCGAAGAGGGCGCGTTGCCTTGAACATCAGCCCGCTCCCTTCATCAGTTCGCGCGCCACGATCAGTTTCTGCACCTCGGTGGCGCCTTCATAGATACGCAGCGCCCGGATTTCGCGATAGAGCTTTTCAGTCATCTCGCCGCTCTTGACGCCACGGCCGCCGAACATCTGTACGGCGCGGTCGATGACGGCCTGCGCCGTCTCGGTGGCCGTCATCTTGGCCATCGCGGCTTCCTTGGTGGTCGACAGTTTCTGTACGTCGCGGCGCCAGGCAGCGCGATAAGTCAGAAGCGCCGCGGCATCGAGACCGGTCGCCATGTCACCCAAAGCTGCTTGCGTCAGTTGCAGATCGCCCAGCGTCGCGCCGAACATTTTTCGTGTCCGGGCGTGTTGCAGCGCCTCATCCAATGCGCGGCGGCCGAAGCCGAGCGACGCGGCAGCGACCGAGGCGCGGAAGATGTCGAGGGTGCGCATAGCGATCTTGAAACCTTCGCCGGGGGCGCCGAGCCGCCGCGATGCCGGAATGCGGCAATTGTCGAAGCGGATCGTCGCCAGCGGATGCGGGGCGATCACCTCGATCCGCTCGGCGATCGAGAAGCCGGGATCATCAGCGAGCACGACGAAGGCGGAAATGCCGCGCGTGCCCGGCGCCTCACCGGTGCGGGCGAAGACGGTGTAGACGTCGGCGATGCCGCCATTGGAAATCCAGGTCTTTTCGCCGTCGAGGACATAAGAGTCACCGTCGGCGCGGGCAGCACAGGCCATGGCAGCGACATCCGAGCCGGCCTCCTTTTCCGACAATGCGAACGCGGACAGCCATTCACCAGAGGTCACCTTCGGCAGCACCGTGGCCTTTAGGTCCGCCGATCCGGAAAGGCCGATCGCGCCCGTGCCCAGGCCCTGCATGGCGAAGGCGAAATCGGCCAATCCGTCATGCCAGGCGAGCGTCTCGCGCGCCAGGCAAACCGAACGGGAATCAATGACCGTCTGGCCGGCATTGCCGGTCGCCACGCCCAGCAGCCCAGCTTCGCCGAGCAGTGTCACCAATTGGCGACAGGCCTTGTCGACATCGTGATGATCGACGGAAGCGAGGACGCCGGAGGCGGCAAAGGCATCGAGCTTTTCCGCGAATGCCTTATGGCTGGCATCGAAGAACGGCCAGTCGAGATGTTCGCGGGTGGGGCCGGGGAGCGAGGTCATCAATTGCCCTCGAATGCCGGTTTCTGTATGGCGGCAAACGCCTCGAAGGCACGGCGGAAATCACCGGTGGCCATGCAGATCGCCTGCGCCTGGGCTTCCGACTCGATCATCTCATCGATGCCCATGGCCCATTCCTGATTCATCATCGTCTTGGTGATGCCATGTGCGAACCATGGACCATCGGCGAGCGAATGCGCCAGCGTCGTTGCAGCAGGCAGGAGCTCGGCCTGTGGATGCAGCGCGTTGAAGAAGCCCCAGCGCTCGCCCTCGGCCGCCGACATCGAACGCCCGGTGTAAAGCAGTTCCGAGGCGCGGCCCTGGCCGATGATGCGCGGCAGGATTCCACAGGCGCCCATGTCTGCGCCGGCAAGGCCAACGCGGGTGAACAGGAAGGCAGTCTTGGCTTCGAGCGTCGCCAGCCGCATGTCGGAAGCCATGGCCAGGATGGCGCCGGCGCCGACACAGATACCGTCGATGGCGGCAATGATCTGCTGCGGGCATTTGCGCATTGCCTTGACGACATCGCCGGTCATACGGGTGAAGGCGAGGAGATCGGGCATCTTCATCCGGGTAAGGGGCTCGATGATCTCGAACACATCGCCGCCGGAGGAGAAATTGCCGCCGGCGCCGGTGAGCACGATTGTGCGGACATCCGAGGCGTAGTGCAGATCGCGGAACAGGTCGCGCAGCTCGGCATAGCTTTCAAAGGTCAGCGGATTCTTGCGTTCGGGGCGGTTCAAGGTGAGTGTCGCGACGCGGCCGTCGTCGCTCACCTCCCAGAGGAAGTGTTTGGCCTGATAGTCACGGAAAGGTTTCAGATGTCCCTGCATCGATGCCTGTTCGCTCATCCCGCCATGACCTCCCCACCGGCGACCGCGATCGCCTGTCCATTGATCGAGCCGGCGCCCGGAGACGCCAGCCACAGAACCGTGTTTGCGACTTCCTCGGGCGAAACGAGCCGCCCCTGCGGATTGGCCTTGGTGAATTCGGCAAGCGCCTCTTCCGGCGTCCGTCCCGTCTTGGCGATGATTGTGTCGATGGAACGGGCGATGATCGGCGTGTCGGTGAAGCCGGGGCAGACGGCGTTGACGGTGACGCCCTTCTTTGCCAGTTCCATCGCCAGCGCCCGCGTGAGGCCGATGACGCCGTGCTTGGCGGCGCAATAGGCCGAGACATAGGCATAGCCGGTCAGGCCGGCCGTCGAGGCGATATTGATGATCCGCGCGCCTTCGCCATGTGCCTTGAGATCAGGCAGCACCGCCTGTGTCACCTGGAAGACGCCGGTCAGGTCGACCAACAGCACATGCGACCACATGTCGAGCGTCGTCTTTTCGAAAGGCGCACTCGGCGCTTCACCTGCATTGTTGACGAGGATCGTCACCGGCCCGAATTTCGTACGTGCCTTCGTGAGCCCAGTGGCAATCGCTGTCGCATCGGTCACGTCAAATCCATCGACGACAAGTGCCTGGTCGGTGTCCAACGATCCGGCCAGTTCCTCCAGTGGCTCGCGGCGCCTGCCGGCCAGAGTCACATTCGCACCAGCCCGCACCAGGGCACGGGCGATGGCGGCACCGATGCCGGAGCCGGCACCGGTGACGAGCGCATGATGACCGCTGAGATTGCCTTGGTCAGCCATGTGAAACCTCACTTCGCTCCCATGGCAGCTGCCTGCTGGGCGCGGGCGAGGTTGGTCTCGTATTGCGCCTTGCCAGAGTAATACTGCTTCGGCCAAGGGATCGTGCTGATGCCGATCTTGGCAGCCTCATGCAGCGCCCAGGCCGGATCGGCGAGGTGCGGACGAGCGACGGCGCAGAGGTCGGCGCGGCCGGCGGCGATGATCGAGTTGGCATGGTCGGCCTCGGAGATCGCGCCGACGGCGATCGTGGGGATACCGACTTCGTTGCGGATCTTGTCGGAGAACGGGGTCTGGAACAGGCGGCCATAGACCGGCTTTTCTTCCTTCCACACCTGGCCCGACGAGCAATCGATCAGGTCGGCGCCGGCCTCCTTGAACATCTTCGAGAAGATCGCCGCATCCTCCGGCGTGTTGCCACCTTCGAACCAGTCGTTGCAGGAAAGGCGCACGGAGATCGGCTTGTCCTCCGGCCAGACAGCACGGATGGCGCGGAAGACTTCCAGCGGGAAACGCGCCCGGCCTTCATGGCTGCCGCCATATTCGTCGGTGCGGCGGTTGGTCAGCGGCGACAGGAAACTGGAGAGCAGATAGCCGTGGGCGCAGTGCAGCTCCAACCAGTCGGCGCCGGTGGTGACGGCGAGCTTTGCGGCGCGGACATGTTCGTCCAGCACGCGCTGCATGTCGGCGCGGTCCATCGCCTTCGGCACCTGGCCGTGCTTGAGATAGGGTAGCGCTGACGGGGCGACCAGCGGCCAGCCGCCTTCCTCGACCGGCTGGTCGATGCCTTCCCAGGCAAGTTTCGTCGCACCCTTGCGACCGGCATGGCCGATCTGGATGCCGACCTTGGCCGGCGTGTTGAAATGCACGAATTCGACCAGGCGCTTCCAACCTTCCGCCTGTTCCTCGTTCCAGAGGCCAAGACAGCCGGGCGTGATCCGAGCATCCGGCGCGACGCAGGTCATTTCGCCAAAGACGAGACCTGCGCCACCCATGGCGCGCGAGCCGATATGGACGAGGTGGAAATCGTTGATCAGGCCGTCCTTGGCCGAATACATCGCCATCGGCGACATGACGATGCGGTTCGGCAGCGTCACAGTGCGCAGCGTATAGGGCGTGAACATCGGCGGCAGGCAGCGGCCATTGGTCGAGGCATCGAGCCCGGCCTTGCGGGCGAACCAGCGCTCGTAACCTTCCAGCCAATTGTGGTCGCGCAGGCGCAGATTCTCGTGGCTGATGCGCTGCGAGCGGGTCAGCATGGAATACATGAATTGTTCCGGCTCCAGCGTATCGGCATAGCGGCGGCCGACCACTTCAAACCATTCCATGGCGTTGCGGGCGGCATTCTGGATGCGGGCGACGTCGACGCGGCGGATTTCCTCATAGGTGGCGAGCACCGCAGGAATCTTGTCCTTGGTGTGGCCGTGTTCCTGGAATTGCCGCGTCAGCTCGATTGCGTCGTCAATGGCGAGCTTGGTGCCTGAGCCGATGGCGAAATGCGCCGTATGGGCCGCATCGCCCATCAGCACGACATTGGCCGAACCGTTGAAATGGCTCCACTTGCCACAGATCAGCCGCTGGAAATTCAGCCAGGCCGAACCACGCACACGCCGCGCATTGGTCATCAGCGAGGCGCCGTCGAGGACTTCGGAAAACAGGTTCTCGCAGAAGTCGATCGAGCCCTGCTGGTCCAACTTGTCGAGACCGTGGGCGAGATAGGCTTCCTCGGTCGTCTCGACGATGAAGGTCGAGGTGCTATCGTCGAACTTGTAGATATGCGCCTGGAACCAGCCATGATCCGTCTTGCGGAAATCGAAGGTGAAGGCGTCGTAGGATTTGTTGGTGCCGAGCCAGATATACCGGTTCGGCCGTGTGATCATGTCAGGCTCGAAGATATCGGCATATTTGTTGCGGATCTTCGAGTTGAGTCCATCCGAGGCGATGATCAGGTCGGCATCGGGGAAATCCTGGTCGCCATTGACCTCGGTTTCGAATTTCAGCTCGACATCGAGCTCTTCGCAGCGCTTCTGCAGGATGTTGAGAAGTTTCTTGCGGCCGATGCCGACGAAGCCGTGGCCGGAGGTGCGCTGCGTCTTACCCTTGAACAGGACTTCGATATCGTCCCAGTGATTGAAGGCATCCTGGATTTCAGCCGCACTTTCGGGGTCCCAGACCTTCATCGATTCCATGGTGGCGTCGGAAAACACCACGCCCCAGCCGAACGTGTCATAGGGCTTGTTGCGCTCGACAACGACGATCGAATGCTCCGGATGATTTTTCTTCATCAGGAGACCGAAATAGAGCCCGGCCGGACCGCCTCCGATACAGACGATGCGCATTTCCACCTCCATCTCAGGGGCGCCTGGACTCATCGCCGTCACGCCATTATTTTAAGTTTAAAATATAGAGACGCAGGCGCTCTGTCAACGCAAGAAGCACGACATCGCCAATTATTTTATACTTAAAGGATTTTGCAATCCGGTGCTTCCCTGGAGAAATCCAAACTGCACGCCGCGGGTTCCGCGGCATTTGCCGGTCGCTCCGTCAAGGCTTCGTTTTGGGTAGCGAAGGCGGCAATTCCCATGTATCAGACAGTGGCAATGGACAATCCCGGCAGACTGAGACCGGGAGAGCGGGGGAGCCGGATGAGGATTTTCAGCTATCTCTTCAACTACAAGGCCGCGCCCTATGCCGAAATCCGCGCCTTTGCAGTGCATCTGCTGACGGCTTCAGGTTCGTTCCTTGCGTTCCTGGGCGTCGTCGCCGCGTCGGAGAAAAGATTCGTCGACATGTTCTGGTGGCTTGGCCTGGCGCTGCTGGTCGACGGCATCGATGGACCGATCGCGCGAAAGGTGAAGGTCAAGGAAGTCCTGCCCAACTGGTCGGGCGACACGCTCGACAACATCATCGACTATGTCACCTATGTGCTGCTGCCGGCCTTTGCGCTCTACGAGAGCGGCATGATCGGCCAACCCTGGTCGTTCATCGCAGCAGGGCTGATCGTGGTGTCTTCGGCGATCTACTATGCCGACATGGGCATGAAGACGGAAGAATATTTCTTTTCCGGCTTTCCGGTGGTCTGGAACATGGTGGTGTTCACGCTGTTCGTCATCGACGCGAGCGCCACGACGGCGCTGACCCTGGTCGTGGTGTCTGTGCTGCTCACCTTCCTGCCCATTCATTTCCTGCATCCGGTGCGGGTCAAACGACTCAGGGCGCTTAACATGACGGTGTTCGTGATCTGGGCGATCCTGTCGGGTATTTCGCTGCTCAAATATTTCCACTCACCCGCCTGGGTGGTCTGGGGCGTGGTCGCGACCGGGCTCTATATGTATTGTATCGGGGCTGTCCTGCAGCTCTTTCCCGCGCTGGGACGAAAGGACTGAGTGATGAAAAGCAAGGCTATTGTTCTCAACCGCCAGGGCGGACCGGAAGTCCTGGAATATGTCGAGATCGATGTGCCACAACCCGGCGTCGGCCAGGTGCAGATGCGCCACAAGGCCATCGGCGTGAATTTCATCGACAATTATGTCCGCAGCGGCCTCTATCCGGTGCCTGGCGGCTTTCCCTATATCGCCGGCAAGGAGGGAGCGGGTGAGATCATCGCCCTCGGCGACGGTGTCACGGAGTTCAAGGTCGGCGATCGCGTCGCCTATCCCGGCACGGACGGCGCTTATTCCGAAATCCGCAATATCGCGGCCAAAGATCTGGTCAAAATCCCTGACGACATCGCGCTCGAAACCGCTGCCGCGATGATGATGAAGGGCATGACGGCGGAATATCTGCTGAACCGCACCTACAAAGTCGGACCGGAGACAGTGCTGCTGTTTCATGCGGCGGCCGGCGGCGTCGGCCTGATTGCCGGCCAGTGGGCCAAGGCGCTCGGCGCCACTGTGATCGGCACGGCCGGCGGCCCGGAAAAGGTCGCGCTGGCGCTGAAGCACGGCTATGACCATGTGATTGATTATCGCAGCGAGAATTTCGCCGAACGGGTCAGGGAATTGACCGGCAGCAAGGGCGTCGACGTCGTCTATGATTCGATCGGCAAAGATGCTTTTCCGGCCTCGCTCGACTGCCTGAAGCCGCGCGGGCTTTGGGTCGCCTTCGGCCAATCGTCGGGGCCGATCGAACCGTTCAACATGGGAATCCTGGCGCAAAAGGGCTCGCTTTATGCGACCCGGCCGACCATCTTTTCCTATATCCGCGACCGCAAAGAATTGGATGACTGCGCCGAGGCTCTTTTTTCAGTTGTGCGAAGCAACAAAGTGGTTATCAATATCCATCAAACCTATCCGTTGGCCGACGCCGCAAAGGCCCAGGCCGATCTGGAAAATAGAAAAACAAGTGGAACGACATTGCTGATACCCTGACGCTCAGATCAGGGATCGGATCAGACTGGGGTGGTTCGTGGCCGACGCGGATAAAGAGGGCTCTCGTCCTCTGCTGGAGGTACGCAAGATTACCAAGCTGTTCGGCACATTTGCCGCCTGCAGCGACATAGACCTTACCGTCCAGCCCGGTGAAATCCACGCGCTTCTCGGCGAAAACGGCGCCGGCAAATCGACATTGGTGAAGATGCTGTTCGGCGTGCTGGCGCCTAGCGCGGGCGAGATTCGCTGGCGGGGCGAGCCGGTYGTCATCGGCAGCCCTAGCGAGGCGCGGCGGATCGGCATCGGCATGGTCTTCCAGCATTTCTCCCTGTTCGAAGCGCTGACGGTCGCGGAAAACATCGCGCTGTCGCTGGACGGCAAGGTGCCGCTGTCCAAGATCGCCGAGGAAGCCGCGACGTTATCTAGGGCTTACGGACTGCCGCTCGATCCGAATGCGCATGTCGCGGATCTTTCGGTCGGCGAAAGGCAGCGGATCGAAATCGTAAGAGCCCTCTTACAGAATCCCAAGCTGATCATCCTGGACGAACCAACCTCGGTGCTGACGCCGCAGGAAGCGGACAGGCTGTTCGAGACGCTGATGAAGCTGAAATCGGAGGGACGTTCTGTCCTTTACATCAGCCATAGGCTCGAAGAGGTGCAGCGCATCTGCGACCGCGCCACCGTGCTGCGCCACGGCCACGTGACCGGCGCTTGCGATCCGCGCCGGGAAACACCGGCCTCGCTCGCCCGGATGATGGTGGGCGCCGATGTCGCCGAAGTGGAAAAAGCCTCGGCCGACAAGGTCGGGGCGGTCGTGCTGCAAGCCCGCAGGCTGAACGCCGCGGCCCGCACGCCCTTTGCCGTCGCGCTGAAGGATATCTCGCTCGCGCTCAAGACGGGCGAAGTGCTGGCGATCGCCGGCGTGGCAGGCAACGGCCAGGGCGAATTGTTCGACGTATTGTCAGGCGAATATCTGGTTGCCGACGCCGATGCAGTCTCGGTGCGCGGCAAGCCCGTCGGCCGTGTCGGCATTTCAGGACGCCGGCTGCTCGGCGCGGCCTTCGTGCCGGAAGAGCGGCATGGTCATGGTGCCGTGACCGGCATGAGCCTGTCGGACAATCTCGTGCTATCGCGCAATGTCTCAGATGCCAAGGCTTTCCTGACAGGCGGCTGGCTGCAGATCATCCGCAGCGGCGTGGTCAAGACCGCGTCGAAACGTATCTGCGCCGAGATGGATGTGCGCAAAAGCGGCGAGGATCCCGCCGCTGGCTCGCTTTCGGGCGGCAATCTGCAGAAATTCATCGTCGGCCGCGAGCTCGACCGGCAGCCATCTGTCATGATCGTCAACCAGCCGACCTGGGGCGTCGATGCGGGTGCTGCGAGCCACATCCGCCAGGCGCTGGTGGATCTGGCAAAGGCCGGCTCGGCCGTTCTGGTGATCAGCCAGGACCTTGACGAGATTTTCGAGGTCGCGACGCATATCGCCGTCATTTCCGATGGCCGGCTGTCGCAGGCTTTCCCGGCGCAGGAACTGAATCGCGAGAAGATCGGCCTGTTGATGGGCGGCATGCACGACAAGGCGAAGGAAGCGGCTGCCCATGCACATTGAACTGGAAAAGCGGCCAAAGGCCTCGGCCTTCTACACGTTCGCATCGCCCTTCATCGCCATGGCGCTGACGCTCGTCTGCGGCGGCATCCTGTTCGGCGCGCTCGGCTACGATCCGTTCAACGCGCTCTATCTCTATTTCATCGATCCGCTGACGGAAGTCTGGTCGCTGCATGAACTGGCGGTCAAGGCCGGTCCGCTGATCATGATCGGCGCCGGGCTGTCGGTCTGCTATCGCGCCGGCAATTGGAATATCGGCGCCGAGGGGCAGTTCATCTTCGGCGCCATTTTCGGCTCCTTCCTGCCGATCGTCTTTTACCAATGGACGTCACCGCTGGTGCTGCCCTTGATGCTCATCCTCGGCATGATCGGCGGGGCGTTTTATGCGTCGATCCCGGCGCTGCTGAAGACAAAATTCAACACCAACGAAATCCTCACCAGCCTGATGCTGGTCTATATCGCCCAGCTTTTTCTCGACTATCTGGTGCGCGGCCCCTGGCGCAATCCGGAAGGCCAGAATTTTCCCGAAAGCCGGACATTCAATCCATCGGCCGTCCTGCCGCCAATCTGGGAGGATTCGGGCAACGCGCATTGGGGCTTCGTCTTCGCCATCGTCGCCTGCATCCTGCTCTGGTTCATGATGGAATTCATGCTCAAGGGCTATCAGATCAAGGTTCTGGGCCAGTCGTCGCGGGCAGGGCGGTTTGCCGGCTTTTCCGCCTCGGGCATGGTCTGGTTCTCGATGCTGCTCTCCGGCGCGCTGGCCGGCCTTGCCGGCATCTGCGAAGTGTCTGGTGTCATGGGTCAACTGCAGCCGTCGATCTCGCCCGGTTATGGCTTCACCGCCATCATTGTCGCCTTCCTCGGTCGGCTCAATCCGCTGGGTGTGATCGTGTCCGGGCTGATCCTGGCGCTGACCTATCTCGGCGGCGAGGCCGCGCAAACGGCGATCGGCGTTTCCGACAAGGTGACGCGCTTGTTCCAGGGCCTGCTGCTGTTTTTCGTGCTCTCCTGCGATACGCTGATCCAGTACAAGATCCGGATCGTCTGGTCGCGGCTGACCGGCGCCGGGAAGGGAGCCTGATCCGTGTCTCCAGCCGAATCCATCATCATCACCGTCATCACCGCATCGACGCCGCTGGTCGTCGCCTCGGCCGGCGAACTGGTCACCGAACGCTCGGGTGTGCTCAATCTCGGCGTCGAGGGCATGATGATCATGGGCGCGGTATCGGCCTTTGCTGTCGCGCAGATGACGGGGTCGCCCTATGCCGGCATGCTCGCCGGGATCGCCGTGGGCGCGCTGGTGTCGCTGCTGTTCGGCTTCCTGACCCTGACGCTGGTGGCCAACCAGGTGGCGACGGGCCTGGCATTGACCATTCTCGGCCTTGGCCTGTCCGGCATGATCGGCGAATCCTATACCGGCGTCCAGGGCATCCGCCTGCCGACGCTGGCCATTCCCGGCCTGTCGTCCATTCCGTTCGTCGGACCGGTTCTCTTCAATGAAGACCTGGTCTTCTATGTCTCGATCATCCTGATTTTCGCCACGCAATGGTTCCTGTTCCGCACCCGGGCGGGACTGGTGTTGCGCTCTGTCGGCGACAATCATGCCTCGGCGCATGCGCTCGGCCTCAATGTCATCGGCATACGCTATCTGGCGGTCATGTGGGGCGGCGGCTGCGCCGGGCTTGCCGGGGCGCATCTGTCGCTTGTCTATACGCCGCAATGGGTTGAGAATATGTCGGCCGGCCGCGGCTGGATCGCGCTGGCGCTGGTCGTCTTCGCCTCCTGGCGGCCGATCCGGCTGCTCGCCGGCGGCTATCTGTTCGGCGCGGTGTCGATCGGGCAATTGCATGCCCAGGCCTTCGGCATTGCCGTGCCGGCGCAATTCCTGTCGGCGCTGCCCTATGTGGCAACCGTCGTCGTGCTGATCGCCATTTCGCGCAACCGGCGTCTGACGCTCATCAATACGCCAGCCTCGCTCGGGAGATCCTTCGTTCCCGACCGATAAACAAAAGAGTAAAACCGAGCAACATAACAGGGGTCACCATGAAAAAGCTCATTCTCTCTCTCACCGCCACAGCCGCATTGATCGGCTTCTCGACCACAGCCGATGCCGCCAAGCTCAAGGTCTGCTTCCTCTATGTCGGCTCCAAGACCGATGGCGGCTACACCCAAGGCCATGACATGGGCCGGCAGATGGTCGACAAGGAACTCGGCGACAAGGTAAAGACGCAATATCTGGAAAACGTCGCCGAAGGCGCCGACGCCGAACGCGCCATCGAGCGCTTCGCCCGCTCCGGCTGCGGCCTGGTCTTCACCACCTCGTTCGGCTTCATGGACGCGACAGTCAAGGTGGCGGCAAAATTCCCGAAGGTAAAGTTCGAGCATGCGACCGGCTACAAGACCGGCCCGAACCTGACAACCTATAATGCGCGTTTCTATGAAGGCCGCTATATCCAGGGCCAGATCGCCGCCAAGGTCTCCAAGACGCATACCGCGGTCTATATCGCGTCCTTCCCGATCCCGGAAGTCGTGCAGGGCATCGACTCCTTCGAACTCGGCGCCCGCTCGGTCGATCCGAGCTTCAAGCTGAAGGTCATCTGGGTCAACACCTGGTTCGACCCGGGCAAGGAAGCCGATGCCGCCAAGGCCGCGATCGACCAGGGCATCGACGTCATCACCCAGCACACCGACTCGACCGGCCCGATGCAGGTTGCCGAACAGCGCAAGGTCCACGCCTTCGGCCAGGCCTCCGACATGATCAAGGCCGGCCCGGATGCACAGCTGACCGCCACGGTGGACAATTGGGGCACCTACTACGTCAAGCGCGTCAAGGCGGCACTCGACGGCACCTGGAAGTCGCAGATGAGCTGGGACGGCATGGGCGACGGCATTATCTACATGGCGCCCTACACCAACATGCCCGACGACGTGAAGAAGATGGCTAAGGACACCGAAGCCAAGATCAAGTCCGGCGCGCTGAAGCCGTTCACCGGCCCGATCAACAAGCAGGACGGCACGGCGTGGCTGAAGGCCGGCGAAGTGGCGGGGGATGATAAACTTGGGCCGCTGAACTTTCTCGTGGAGGGGGTTCAGGGGGAACTGCCGAAGTAAGGTTCGGGGTTACGTGTGGAATGGAAACCCTGCTGGTGACGGCAGGGTTTTCTTGTACATCAGGTATGGTGCGTCGCGTGAAATACCACTTGGTAAGATGGTATCCACCGACACTTTTGAGGTGGAAGTCCGCTGGCGGCTAGCAATCCGTGCAAGCTCGCCCTGACGAGCGCGTTCACCCGGGAACAGAAGCCTCCTTTAGGAAGGCGGTCACTGCTTTATTCACGTCTTCAGCCAGCATTTTAGCATTTACCTCGACTTTCAGTTTCTTCAGATGCTCGACCATTGTGTCGACGGTCTTCACCGCTGCCTCAGCAAAGCATTTTTTTAAGTCCGGAAGAGGAACATCTTTCCAGTGCTCCACTGGAACCGCGTAGTCCGCGGTAACGTATGCGTCTTTGCGATTAATTCGAGGCCTTTGAACGCCCTCACCTCCAAATTGATCCAATGAGCCGTCTATCCGGAGGATTATAGCGAATTCTGAAATAGTCGGGCTGTAGGCTTCGGTGCAGTGGCTCGCTAGCTGTTTGCGTAGACGCAGGATTATGGGCTGCGTTACGTCAAAAGCCTCCGGTCCTCCCATTTGAGCACCGAGTGTGATCCTTTCACTGGTCATCTTGATTTGGTCCCTGCTTTTGTAGACGCTTACCCGTCCGATCAACAAGCAGGACGGTACGCAGTGGCTGAAGGCCGGCGAAATGGCGGGGGATGACAAGCTTGGGCCGCTGAATTTCCTGGTTGAGGGTGTCGAGGGCGAACTGCCGAAGTAAGGTTTGGGATTAAGTGTTGAGATGGAAACCCTGCTGGAGACGGCGGGGTTTTCTGTTTGGTGCGGCTAGTGCACCGCGCCGGCAACGAGCCGATGTGACAACAGACAAGCTTAAGATGAAGTGCTAAAGCCGATGTAGGTCAAAATTCCGGGAATAGACAATCGTAGTACAGCTCGGGTTTCACCAGATAGACCTCTTCAAAAAGTAGCTCCTTGAATTGAATCAAGTTAGATAGCTCTTTTAGAGGACTAACTAGTTCGCCCGTATAGATAGGATTGCTTGGTGAAGCACATTTTTCGTACCCTCCTTTCCTGAATTTGATGGGAACATGCAAGTCATGCCAATCAAAAACGAATATTCCTCTTTCGCCGAGTTCAACAAAAGATTCCACAGGATGTGAATAAGGTGATCCATTCACATCCGATAAACCAATCACTGGCAACTCAAGCAAAACGTCTTCGATCAATACGGGTTCTATAAAGATATTCTGAAGAATTTCTTTGGGAATAGGACCCTTGCCGGCAGTTATGAAAGCGCCAAGCTTGCCAGAGGAGTCCGCAGCAATCCAGGCCATTTCGAAACCGGAGGGATACTCTAATCCTACATTCATTGTACGCCCTACTTTTATTTCTGTTGATCGGATTCAAATTGTGCGTCGCTGGGAAACGCTAAGCGAGTGTATCTATCCTCACATCGCGTGCATGCAGGCACATCGTCGCCGGTCCGGGGACGCATCGCTTTCGTGAACCGGATATTCTTTAGGTCGTTACCCAATGCTTTTGCGACCCTATCTTCCGCGCAGTCTCCCCCAGTGCAAGCGGCTGCAGCAAATTTGCCAGTCTCAAGATTCCATCCTCCTGTTATTGTGGGTACTTTGTTCTTATCTTTCTTATTCGCGTTTATGTCATGCGCCAGTTCATTTCGGGCGTTTTCGGCAGCCGCCTTCAGGTCCTCAGGAGTGGGCTTGCCCTCGAGCCTTCCCACTCGAGCTGCCCACGAAGAGGCTGTCCCATTGAAGTTGTCCTTGGCATTTTCAATTGCCTGACGTCGATCCATGCCACTTGCGACCATGGCTTCAACATCAACCGTATCGTACTTTCTGCCATCTGCGTCCACTGTGACAGTTGCAGTGTCGGGCACAACGCATGGACAGTCCCGGTCTCCTGATGTCGTGACGAAAACAAGGTTAATGGCTGTCGCTCCAATAACGAGAGGAGATTTCTCAAAAGCCCAACCCACTGCCGGTGCAACCCAACCTCCTACCTTTGTCAACTGAGCGGCAACTCTGGCGATCACACTCGGCTTTGTTGCCACGTATGTTGATCCGTCTAGATGTCCATTATTGTCCGCGTTGTTAATCGGGTCATCTTCTGCATAGGCGTATCTATTTGTCCCTACGCCCGCTTTGATCGGATCCCAATCATCGGGTGAGATGAACCTTCCCGTATAGGGATTCATGAAGCGGGCGTGCAGGTAGATAAGGTTAGTGTCCTTGTCGAAGAGCTCGCCTATATATTTCTTCTTCGGTGGGGCAACAGTGGTTGAGGGGCTTCCAGTTGTTGAGTCGAAGGGCTGGCCATATGCTTGGTAGACTGTGGATTCGTTGGCGGTTGTTCCACTCGTCAGCATACGGACTGACGCTTGATGATCCCGATGGAGGAATGAAGCGGTTGCACCATCGACCTCGACATCCATATGCGGATAGCGTGTGTATTTCCAAACGCCACCGGAGGCGAGGTCCATTTCCACCTCCGCATCCGGGTAGAGTGTAATTTCGTTGCTCGCTGATACCCGCCTTACCAGTTCGCCATCAGGTCCGTAGAAATATTTAGTTGAAACCGTCGCCCCGCTCTTCGTTGCCGTCGAAAGCCGATTGGCGTCGTCCCAGGTATAGGTGGCCGTGCCGTCGGTGAGGGTGTTGCCATTGGCATCATATGTTACGACCACGCCGTTCAGCGTCGAGATTGCATGTGGCGGCTTGTTGGCGCTGCCGTAGGCCATCGTGACGTTGCTGGCTGTCGCGGAAGTGATGTGCGTCCTCTGTGTGAGGTTACCGGCTGTATCGTAGGTGAAGTCTTCCTTAAGCGGTCCTATATACTTTCCCGAATAGGCCGAGGTTAACCGGTTCGACCCATCATAGGTGTAGGTCCAGGTATTAAAGTCCAGGCCTCCATCGCCGCTTGTCGTGGCGTAGCCGCCATCTATTCCCGTGATCCGGCCAATAGCATCCCGGGTATAGGTGTTGTCGATCAGGTTTGTACCGCTGGACTGCTTGGTGACCAAACTGGTCAGCCAGCGACGATTAGGGTCATAGGTGAAGTTGGTGGTAACGTTGTTCGCATACTTGACCGACGTGGTCTGGCCGTCGAGGTCGTAAGTCAGTGACGGGATATAGCCCGGTATTGTCGTCAGCTGCCCCTTCTTGTTGTAGAGCCAAGGGGTTGCGGTATGCGGCGTCTGCGCCCCATTGATTTGTCAGTTGCAGCGGCTTGATAGGTTTGCCTGGGGGCCGGTGTGAGCTCACCGACGAGTATCTGACGAGCTCATTGTGAGGCCTTGATGCGGGCGGCGTAAGCCCATGGCATCAGAGCATCGATGTCTTTGACGAGGTGGCCGTTTGCGAGGCGGGTGAAGAGGTCGCACAGATAGGCGTAGGGCTCAACGCCGTTCATTTTGCAAGTGCCGATGAGACTGGCAAACCGAGCCCAATTGCGCCCCCCTTCATCATGGCCCGCAAAGAGCGCGTTGCGGCGGTTCATGGCCGGGCGACGGATGGCGTTTTCCACCAGGTTGGAATCGATATCGACATGGCCATCGTCCAGGAACAGCCGAAAGCCATCCTGTCGCGTCAGCATATAGGCCAGGGCTTTTCCGAGGTCAGACTTGCGTGAGACGCGCGCGGCCTGGGCTGCCAGCCAGGTGAAGAACTCGTCCACCAGCGGAAGGGAAAGGTCCTGTCGAACTGCCCGGCGATGTTCGGGGTCTGAGCCTCGGATACTGTTTTCGATCTTGTATAGCGCGGCGATGCGAATGAGCGCCTCGTCGACGATGGGTGATCCGCTCTTCGGCGTGGCCTTGATCAGCTTTCTGCGCCCGTGTGCCCAACAGAAAGCCAACTTCAGCGGAGCGCCGCCGATGCGATCCGGCGTAGCGAGATGAGAGTAACCGCCATAGGCATCCACCTGGATCGTGCCGTTGAACCCGTCGAGGATTTCAGCGGCATATTCGCCTTTACGCCCGGGCCGGTAATGGAACACCACGCCTGGCGGCGCGGAGCCATTCCAGCCGCGGTCGTCACGCAACACGGCCCAGAGATAGCCGGTCTTTGTCCTGCCTCGCCCAGGATCAAGAACAGGAGCCGTTGTCTCGTCGACATAGAGCCGCGTGCTTTCCCACAGCAGCCGTTCGGCCATGTGGTCTACCACCGGTGCGATTTCGCTGCCCGTGCGCCCAAGCCAATCGGCCAGGACCGTGCGGTCTATCGGCACCCCGTGTCGCGCCATGACCTCGGCCTGCCGGTTGAGCGGCATATGTTCGGAATGCTTGGAGACGGCAATCTCCGCCAGAAGGGCTTCGGTCGGCCAGCTCCCTTCCAGCAGATGCGCCGGCGCTCTGGCCTGGACGACGCCCGTTCGACCCTTGGGGCATGCGTATTTCGGGCGGATCGTGACGATCACCTCGTAGCGCGCCGGGACCCGGTCGAGCCGTTCCGTCCGGTCCTCGCCGATCCGGACCATGTTGCCGCAACCGCAGGGACAAGCGATGCTCTCGGGCTCGATCACGCGCTCGACCCGCGGCAGGTGTTCGGGCAGTGCACGGGCCTTCCGCTCCTTGCGAGGAGCGGCCTTTTCCGGATCGGATGTGCTGGCTTCGATCTTTTTCTCGACGGCGGCGATCCGCGCCTGTGTTTCGGCGATCGCCGTTTCAAGGTCTTCCAGCGCCAGTTCCATCTGCGCCGGATCTAGCTTTTCCGATTTCGGCCCGAACTTCGTGCGCCGATAGTCGTGAACCTGCCCCTCAAGCTTCTCGATCAGTTCCTTCAACTCGGAGATGAACGCGTCCTTTTCGGCCACCACAGCCTGCTCATGCTGACGTGCAGCACGCTCGACCGACAGCTCGAACTGCATCGCCGCAAAGGCTTTGACAACCTCTGGCGGAAGGTCCGGAAACAGGCTGAGATCAAGGGGCGATGACATGCGCCCTTATAGCAAGGCAGCACGAAAAAGCCAAATAAAACAATGCAAAGACGGCCGGATATTCACCCTGCCGCCGATGGCGCAGTCACCCGTTGCGCCATGACCCGCCGCCAGTCAAGACCCTCGAACAAAGCCTCGTATTGACCCCTGGAAAGACGCATCGTCCCATCCTGCACCTTGGGCCAGGCAAAGCTTCCATGTTCAAGAATTTTGTAAGTTAGCACCATTCCTGTGCCATCCCACACCAGGATCTTCAGACGATCCCCGCGCTTCGACCGGAAGATCACCGTCACCCCGGAATGCGGATCAAGCTTCAATTCGGTTTGAACCATCAAAGCCAGCGCCTGATGCCCGCAGCGGAAGTCCACCGGCCGCGTCGCGATCAGGATCGGCAGTCGTTGGCCAGCGACGATCATGCCGTCCCTCGCATCGCTCGCACCAGAGCCGCCACACGTTCAACCGGCACGTCACCGGGAACCCGCATCACAACGTCCGGGCCGATCTCCAGCGTCAAGACCGCTGAAACCGCCTCCGGCAGTTTCAGCGGCGCTAAAACACCCACAGCCTCGCTCGGCTCCGCTGTGATCGCCAAAGGCACAAATGCAGGCTCGGCATCCCCGTTCTCCGAAGCGCCCGGCATAGCCTCAAAAGGCAGGGCCAAAACCCCATCTCGTGCTTGTCGCCGCCAACTGGAAAGTTGGTTTGCTATAACGTCATGACGACGCGCAACATCAACAACACGAACACCGGGCTGAAAGCTTTCCGCTACAATCCGAGCCTTAACGTCATCCGGCCAACGCCGATTTCCCCGGCGCGGCTCGACAACTTCGTAGCGACCCACAAATCCATCTTCTGCCATGCAAATCTCCAGTTAGTCCTGGAAACCTTCTCGCACACGCAGCAAGCCTCAAAATATAGCCAATCCAATGGGGCGGAGACGGCGCTTAC
>NZ_JBFUFF010000066.1:0-40804 GCF_056403555.1 Rhizobium sp. P2_G2 | reverse complement strand
GTCTCTGCTTTACACCGAGATGATCGTCGCTGACGCAGCCATCCACGGCAAGCGCGACCGACTGCTCGGCTTCGATGCAGCAGAACATCCGGTGGCGTTGCAGCTCGGCGGCTCGGATCCGGCGAAACTCGCCCAAGCCGCACGCATCGGCGCCGATTTCGGCTATGACGAGATCAATCTCAATGTCGGTTGCCCCTCAGACCGCGTCCAGTCCGGCACGTTCGGCGCCTGCCTGATGCGCGATCCCGATCTTGTGGCGCGCGGCGTCGCGGCGATGAAGGCAGCCGTCTCCATTCCCGTCACCGTCAAGTGCCGGATCGGCGTCGACGAGCAGGATCCGGAAATCGCTCTCGACGACCTCGCCGCCCGCGTCCTCGATGCCGGCGCCGATGCGCTCTGGGTGCATGCCCGCAAAGCCTGGCTGCAGGGCCTGTCGCCGAAGGAAAACCGCGACATCCCTCCGCTCGATTACGACCGCGTCTATCGCCTGAAACAAAAATATCCGCATGTCTTCATCGGTATCAATGGCGGCATTGCCGACCTCGACCAGGCGCAAGCGCATCTTGGCCATGTCGACGGCGTCATGCTCGGCCGCGCCGCCTATCACGACACGGCGATCCTCGGCGAAGTCGATCACCGCTTCCACGGCGAGCCGGTCGCCGCGATCGACTGGCTTTTCATTCGCGATGCGATGATGGAGCACGCCGCCCGCCATATCTCCGCCGACGGCCGGCTGTCCAATGTCACGCGCCACATGATCGGCCTGTTCAGCGGTGTCGACGGTGCCCGCAAATACCGCCAGATCCTGTCATCCGACGCCACACGCCGAGACGCGGGACCGGAGGTGATTGCGCGTGCTTTCGCGGCGGTGGGGATCGGCGAGACCATCGTGCCCGCCTCTCCCGCTTTGGCGACGGCCTAACTCGCCTCCGCGCTATTCTTCTTTATTCAGATAGTCATAGAGTGCCCGCCGCTCCGTTTCGGAAAAATGCGAGAACTCGTTGCGTGCCGTCTCCGTCATCAGTCCGAGGTCGCGGCCGCCCTTACCTTTGCCTGTGGAGAACAGCGTCGAAAACTCATCGAATGTATAGCTCGATACCATCGTCCTGAGCGGCGGCGTCTTCATGCCAAAACCGTTGTCATGTTCGCTGTCGAGATTATGGCAATGCGAGCAGGTGACGCTGACCAGGTATTTACCGAGATCCGCCGGTCTGCTCTTGCCCTGTTCGAAGACACGGACATGGTCGGCCTCATAGGGGATCTGGTTGGTGGCCAGCGCGACGCGGCCGAGCGGACCCCATTCGCTTGCGCTCGGCTGGTGATCCGGCAACAGCTTGCGGCTTCGCATGAAGGTGATGATGGCGGCAATATCATCATCGGAGAGATTGGCGTAGGTGGCGGCCGGCATGGCGATGACGCCGGTGCCGTCCTTCTTGACGCCGCGGCGGATCAGCCGCTCCAATTCGCTGTCGGTATATTGCGGAATCATCCGCGTAAGATTGGGCGCCACCAGCCGGCCGACATTGTCGGCCTGGAAGATGACATTGCCCGCCTCGCCGTGGCAGCCAAGGCACATCATGCTGCGGGCCCGACGCTCTGCCTCGCCGGGCGCAAAGCTGAATTTCGTCGCATCGAAGGCGACGAGCGGCGCGTCATAGGTTCGGGTGCGCCTGAGCTCCGACATCACATAGACGCCGGAGACGGCAAGAAGCACGATCGCCGCGAGAGCCGTGGCAATTCGCAATAGCCATTTTCTCATCGATTCCCCCTCAAGCGACTTTCTGGGCCGACGCCTGCGCCAGCATGGATTCGAAGGTCGCATAGGCCGGCGCCCAGCCCTTGTGGTGGCGGAGTGTCCTCAACCAGCGACGAATGTTCGGATAGTCGGCGAAGTTCATGCCGGCGGCATAGCCGAGCGTCACGTTTGCAGCACCCACATAGTCCGCCAACGTGATCCGATCGCCACAGACATAGGCATTGGGACCGATCATGTGATCGTTGAGCACTTTCAGATATTTGTCGCTGCCGCTCTTGCCGATCGCCCGCACCGTGCCGAGCGTGGCTGGATCCATCGACAGGAAGGCCGGCAGGATGTGGGTATAGGAGAGCAGCGCGCAGTGATAGATATGGAAATTGGTCTTGAACCAGCTGACCGCCTCATCGACCTTGGCGCGATCACGAAGATTAGCCGAGTAAACATCCAGGCCACGCTGCTGCGCCAGATACTGGATGATGACCGTGCTCTGGGCGAGCCGGAAGCCGCAGTCCTCGACAAGAACCGGGACTTCGCGGTTCGGGTTGACGGCGCCGAAGCTGGCTTCATGGTGCTCGCCTTTGGCAAGCGAAATCTTCCTCCCCTCGAATTCGATGGCATGGTCATGGAGAAAGAAAGTGACGATGCGCGACGATGTCGACGCGGGATCGTAAATCAACTGCATTGTGAGCCTCATTTGTAAAACTTGTTTCGGAGCACTCTCCTGCTTTGCATTACGGATGAAATCAAAATTTCAATTTGCAAAATCATTCTGCAATAATGCATAACGACAGACATGGACTGGAACGATCTCAAATATTGCGCCCATGTCGTCCGCGAGGGCTCGACACTGGCGGCCGCCCAGGTGCTGAAAATCAGCCAGACGACGGTGATGCGCCGCATTGCCGCGCTCGAGAAAGTACTCGGCTACGAACTGTTCGAGAAGCGACGCACGGGTTACGTTCCCACCGATGCGTTGAAAGCGCTGCTGCCGCAGCTCGAAGCGATCGAGGCGGCGCATGCCGCCTTCGAAGATGAAGCGGCGCATACCGGGCGCAGTATGAAGGGTAAGGTGCGGCTGACGGCACCCGAATTGCTGATCACCCATTTCGTCGGCAGCGCGCTGGTCGCCTTTGCCCAGGAGCATCCGGAGATCGAGGTCGAGCTGTACACCAGCGACGCCCTTCTCAACCTGACGCGCGGCGAGGCGGATATTGCCATCCGCGCCAGCGATCCGCCGACCGAACCGTCGCTGTTCGGCCGCCGGATTGCCGGCGACGAATGGAGTATTTGCTGCAGCAGAGCCTACGCTGAGCGCAATGGAATTCCGCGTACGCTCGACGAGCTGCATCACCATCCGGTGATCGCAGTGATCGAGGGCCGCTTCGAAGGCCCGGTCAGCGAGTGGCTCAGATCGCATGTGCCAAAGGAAAGGTTCGCTTTCCGCCACAACAGCCTGATGACCATCTATTCCAACATGCGGGCCGGGCTGGGCGTCTCGCCCTGCCCCGATATGCTGTCCGCAGTTGATCCGGACATCGTCCGCTGCATGCCGCTGCCAGTGAGCAGCGGCAAGGAAGTCTGGGCGCTGGCGCCGCAGCGGCTGCGCAAGGCGCAACATGTGCGCATCCTCCTGGATTTCCTCGCCAGCCATTTGACGAACGCGTTGCGTCAGGGGGAAGCGCGGCTCACCACGCAGGCCGCGGTCTGGAGACATCCCGTCACCTCAACACAAGGCTGAACGTCTTTATTGAGCGGACCATGCCGCGATTCGTTCATTCAACCGCGGCCACYGACAGATATTTCTCGGGAACCGCCGATGCAGCTTTACCGACAAGCCCTCGATGCCTACCAGGCCGACGACCTCCCCTCCGTCTTCGCCCTGATCAACGAGGCGATGCAGTCCCCCGCCACCCGACACCCGGAAATCTTCGAACTGCTCGGCCACGCGCTGGTGAAATCCGAAATGCCCGCCGAGGCGGCGGAAGCCTATGAAATGGCCGCCGACCGGACCACGGACAGCGATGCCGGTTACCGCTATTTCAAACAGGCCATGCAGGCGGCCGACAGAGCCGGCAACGAGGAAAAAGCCTTCCTGCATGCCATGCAGGCCAACAAGCGCATCCCCGACGATCCGGACGTGATCTTCGTCCTCGTCAAGGCTTTTCGCGCCCGCGGCGAGGCGGAACTGCTGGAGCATTTCAAGAACCGGCTGACGGCCAGCGACAATCCGGAACATCTCAAACTCGCCGCCGAACTGATCAGCGCCGAAACCCGCAATCCCTTCAATCTCGGCCTGTTCAAAAAACTGATCGCCCACTATCCGGACGATCATTTCACCCATTTCAAGCTGATGTCGGTGGCGCGCGAATTCTGCGACTACGATACAGTCGCCGCCGAAGAGGCCTGGCTGGAACGTGAGATCAAAGCCGGCCGCGAATGGGTGTTCGAAGGCCAGACGCAATTCGCCAACTTGCTGCATTGCGAGGACGAGAGGCTC
This sequence comes from Rhizobium sp. P2_G2, assembly GCF_056403555.1. Classification (NCBI taxonomy): domain Bacteria; kingdom Pseudomonadati; phylum Pseudomonadota; class Alphaproteobacteria; order Hyphomicrobiales; family Rhizobiaceae; genus Rhizobium; species Rhizobium sp. P2_G2. The sequence goes on along the minus strand of NZ_JBFUFF010000066.1, from coordinate 36,551 downwards.
AACCGGCTGGCGCGCAACAATATCTGCATCAAGGGTGACCCCTCACCCCAGGCCACGGCCCGCCGTCGCACCATGCCGCATCGCTGGGATGAAAAACTCCGCATCGGCTATTTGTCCAACGATTTCGGTTCGACGCATGCCACGATGCGGCTGGTGCGCAACGTGCTCGAACTGCATGACCGCCAGCGTTTCGACGTGACGCTCTACTGCTACACGTCCGACAGTCTGATCGAGCGCGACGACGGCGGTCGCGCCGATTGGGGCAGGATCGTGCCAGTCCGGCCGCTCGGCGTCGAGGCGATCGCCGAGCGCGTTCGCGCCGACGGCATCGACATCCTCGTCGACCTCAAGGGACATACCGGTGATTCCCGCTGCCATGCGCTCAATCACAGCGCGGCACCGATCCAGGTCGCCTGGCTTGGCTTTCCCGGCTCGACCACGGGCGTCGATGTCGACTATGTCATCGGCGACCACGTCCTCCTGCCGGACAGTTCAAAGCCGTTCTACCACGAGAAATTCGTCCGCATGCCGGCGAGCTACCAGCCCAACGACCGCGGCCACCGTCCGCTGCCGCCGGCGGCGCCGCGCGCCGAACTCGGCCTGCCCGAAGACAAATTTGTCTTCGCCACCTTCAACTCCAACCGCAAGATTACGCGAAGCAATCTCGATCTCTGGGCCGAGATCCTGCGTCGGGCACCGGATTCAGTGCTCTGGGCGATGATCTATCACGATTTCGGCCGCACGAATTTTCGCGACTATCTCGCCAAACAAGGCGTCGCGCCCGATCGTGTCATCTTCTGCGACGCCACTGGTTATGAAGCGCATATTGCCCGCGCCCAGGCCGCCGATCTCTGCCTCGACAACTGGCCATACAATGGCCACACGACGACCTCGGACATGCTATGGGCCGGTCTGCCGGTGCTGACCAAGCGCGGCACGAATTTCGCTTCACGAGTCTCGGAAAGCCTTTTGAACGCCGTCGGCCTGCCGGAACTGGTGGCGCGCGACGAAAGACATTTCGCTGATTTCGCCGTCGAACTGGCGACGGGCCGCCAGCATCTCGGCAGCTTGCGGCGGCGTCTTGTCGCGGCTCGGCCGACGGCGCCGCTCTTCGATCCGCAGGCTTTCACCACGGCATTGGAAAGCGCCTACGCACAGATGGCCGAACGCGCAAAAAATGGCTTGCCGCCCGATCATTTCGATGTCTAATCGCGCGGTGTCCGTCGTCACAGACGCTCATAGGAAAACCGATCGAAATCGGCATATTGCGCCCTGCCGCTGGTGTCATAGGCGAACATGCCGACAAAGGCTCCCGTAAAGGAACCGTGCTCGCCAACGCCGCCTTCGTCCGACACCACGCCGCCATCCAGCACCGGGCCGAGCGACTGCCACGCCGTCTCGCCGTCGGCATGCCAGAAGAATTGCAAGTCGTTGTCTCGCACTTCTGCTGCGAGATGGATGCGGCCTGCCGGCAGCGCGATCCCATCTTCGACCGGAAAGGTGAGCCTGCCGGCCGGATAGTCTCCCGGGCATGACTGGATCGTCAATGACCGGCCAAGCTCCTCATGCCAGGTGACGGCAAGCGCGTGGAACTTGTAACGATTGTAGTAATAAGTCAGGCCGGCAGCCTGCTGGTAGGTGTCCGGCGCAAACTCGACCACCGTTTCGGCACGGAAGCAATGATCCTCCTGCCGGCGCGCGACAGCCGCGAATTCGCACCAGGAGCCGATGCTTTCCCGGCCATGCAGGCGCAGGTGCCCCGCGCGTTCACCGAGCGAAAACAACCGCTCCGGTTCCGGCGTCCGCAGCCATTGGAAATCCGCCGGCAGGTCCGGCGCATCGAAATCACTGACAACAATCCTGGGCTTTGCCTTGGTCTCCGCATTGCCCGGCGCAGGCACATCGACCGCGGGCACCAGCCCGCCATGCGCGAGCCGCAACCAACCATCCTCGCCCCAAACGCATTTCTGTAGGGCGGTCTCACGACCAAGCGTGCAGCGCCGCTGCGGCGGCAGCGGCCGGCCACAGAGATGGGTGACGTAGACCTCACCGTCGGGCGTCTCGACATATTGACCGTGGCCGGCGCGTTGCAGCGGCGCCTCCGGCGCATCCTTGGAGGTCAGCAGATATTTTTCCGGATGCGTTTCATAAGGTCCGGTGACGTCGCGCGAACGGCCCATGGCAATGGCATGCTCATAGCCGGTGCCACCCTCGGCGGCGGTGATGTAGTACCAGCCGTTCTTCTTGAACAGATGCGCGCCCTCGACAAGCCCAAGATCGGTGCCGCCGAAGATGTTGTGGGCCGGACCGACAAGCCGCTTCGTCTTCGCATCCCATTCCTGGCAAAGGATACCGTCAAAGGCCGGATGCCAGCCGGGCGTATTGAATGCCCTCTTACGATGGTTCCACTGCATCTGGATGAACCATTTGCGGCCATCGTCGTCATGGAAGAGCGACGGGTCGAAACCGGCGGAGTTCACATAGACCGGATCGGACCACGGCCCCTCGATCGACGCTGCGGTGACGATATAGTTATGCGTGTCCTTGAACGAGCCTTCGAAACGCTTGACGTCGGTATAGACCAGCCAGAACAGGCCGTCGGCATAGGACAGGCACGGCGCCCAGACGCCGCAGCTGTCGGGATTGCCGCGCATGTCGAGCTGCGCCTTGCGATTCAGCGGCCGGCTGACAAGCGTCCAGTTCGCCAGGTCGCGCGAATGGTGGATCTGCACGCCGGGAAACCATTCGAAGGTCGAAGTGGCGATGTAATAATCCTCGCCGACCCGCACGATCGACGGATCGGGATTGAAGCCCGGCAGAATGGGATTGCGGATCATCTTACCATCTCCTCCAACATGCGGTACGTACATCAGAATTCTGGCGAAATATGCCCGGACGTTTCCGCCCGGGCATTCGCGATTTATGCGCGTTCGGCCGACTTGGCCCAGAGATTGATATCTGCCTCCTTGGCGTAGACATCGATCTCTTTCAGCTCACCGGCGGTGAACTCGGTATTGTCAAGCGCTGCGACGCAATCGACGATCTGCGACGCGCGGCTGGCGCCGATCAGCGCCGAGGTGACGCGGCCGCCGCGCAGCACCCAGGCGATTGCCATCTGCGCCAAGGTCTGGCCACGCCGGCCGGCAATGTCGTTGAGCTTCTTGATATTGTCGATGATCTCGGGGCGGATGAATTCGCGCTTGAGGAAGTGGTTCAGTGCCGCGCGGCTATCGTCCGGAATACCGCTGAGATATTTGGTCGTCAGCATGCCCTGCGCCAAAGGCGAGAACACGATCGAGCCGGCGCCGACATCATCGAGCGTGTCGAGTAGCTTGTCATCCTCGACCCAGCGGTTGAGCATCGAATAGCTGGGCTGATGGATCAGCAGCGGCGTACCCATCTCCTTGAGGATTTTGGCCGCCTCGCGGGTGCGCTGCGAATTGTAGGAGGAGATGCCGACATAGAGCGCCCGGCCGGAGCGGACGATATAGTCGAGTGCGCCGCAGGTTTCTTCGAGCGGCGTCTCCGGGTCGAAGCGGTGCGAATAGAAGATATCGACATAGTCGAGGCCCATGCGCGCCAAGCTCTGGTCGCAGGAGGCGACGAGATATTTGCGGCTGCCCCATTCGCCATAGGGCCCGTCCCACATCTCGTAGCCGGCCTTGGAGGAAATGATCAGCTCGTCGCGCAAGCCGGCAAATTCGGTGCGCAGAATTTCGCCGAAGGCGGACTCGGCGGTGCCCGCAGGCGGGCCGTAATTGTTGGCGAGGTCGAAATGGGTGATGCCGAGATCGAAGGCGGTGCGGCACATGTCGAGCTTGCGCTCATGCGGCGTGTCGTCACCGAAATTGTGCCAGAGGCCAAGCGAGACCGCCGGCAGCTTCAGGCCGCTGCGGCCGACGCGGTTATATTTCATCTTGTCGTAGCGAGTGTCGGCGGGTTGCCAGGCGGCCATGAGTCTTCTCCAATTGTATGAGGAATGAGCCTGTTTAGCGCCATCGGGCTTTCCCCCACAAGAGGGAAAGCCGTTGTCACACAATTATCACCTGCTCAGCGCAGCAGCGCCTTGGCTTCGTCTATGCCGAAGGCTGCGGGCTGGCTACAGCTCGTCGCGATGTCGACTGCCCTGCCCTCGTCCGCCGATTTCAGGATCGAGGTCAGCACGTCGATCGTATGCAGCGACCGGTCGAGCGAGCAGCGATAGTCGCGGGCATCCTCCACGCCGGCCATCATGTCCGACAGGCCGACGCCGCGGTAATTGGCCTGCGTGCCCCAATCGAACTGATAGTTCTTGGCGGTCAACGGATGGTCCCAGACCTCGACTTCCTTGGGATCGCGATCCGTGCCGGCCACTTCGACCTTGCCGCCGAAGAAATTCGGATCGGGGACGAAGATCGCACCATCGGTGCCGTAGAGCTCCATGTTCTGGTGGCGGTGCGCCCAGACGTCCCAGCTCGCCATCAGCGCCACTTGCGCGCCGGAGACGAATTCCAGGATCGCATGCACATTGGTCATGACGATGACCGGCACCTTTTCGCCGCTGCGCGGGCCATTGGAGATGGTGCGCTCCTGCTTGGCCTTGTTGGCAAGGGCCGTGACGCGCTTCACCGGGCCGATCAGGTTCACCAGGTTGTTGACGTAATACGGGCCCATGTCTAGGACCGGACCACCGCCGGGCTTAAAGAAGAAGTCCGGGTTCGGGTGCCACATTTCCATGCCCGGTCCGAGCACATGCGCGGTGCCCGACATGATCTTGCCGACCCTGCCGCTATCGATCAGGTGGCGGCAGAACTGGTGCGAACCGCCGAGATAGGTATCCGGGGCCGAGCCGACGCGCAGGTTCCTGGCGGCGGCAATGTTGCGCAGATCCTCGCCCTGCTGCAGCGTCAGCACGAACGGCTTTTCCGAATAGACATGCTTGCCGGCTTCGAGCGCCTGCCGGGAGACCGGATAATGCGCCTCGGGAATCGTCAGGTTGACGACCACGTCGACATCCGGATTGGCGAGCAGGTCACTAATCTCCTGCGCCGGCACGCCGAACTCTTCCGAACGCGCCTTGGCGGCCGCCATGTTGATGTCGGTGCAGGCGACGATCTTGAGATTGTTGTAAAGCGGTATCAGCCGGAAATAAGCGGCAGAGATATTGCCGCAGCCGATGATGCCGACGCCATATTCCTTCGTCATGGGATGTTCCTCAGAATGTCTTGATGGTTTCGATCGAGCGGCTGGCGCAGCGCACCAGGTCGGACGGATTGTCATGCTCGACGACGAAATGCCGCGTCTTGGTCGCCTTGCAGGCGGACCACAGATCCTTCCAGTCGACGACACCATAACCGACATCGGCCCAGCCGCCCTCGTCGACATTCTCGCCAGCCGGCGCGATGTCCTTGACATGGATCGAGGTGATCCGGTCCTTGTAGTCATTGAGGAATTTCTTCGGATCGGCGCCACCGCGAATGACCCAGGCGACGTCGATCTCCCAGGAAAGTCCAGGAGCGGATTCAAACATGCGATCATGCGGCAAGGAGCCGTCCGGCAGTGCTACGAATTCGAAATCGTGGTTGTGCCAACCGAATTCGAAACCAGCATCCTTGAACGGTTTGCCCGCCTGGTGCAGCCGGACGCCCAACGCCTTCCAGCCATCCGCATCCTTCGGCCGGTCTTCAGGCATCAGGAAGGGCGCATAGATGGAATCCATGCCGAGCGTCTTCGCCAGTTGAATGACGCGCTGCGGCTCACTTTCGAGCTGGTCGATGCCGAAATGGCCGGTGGTCATCGTCAGGCCATTGGCATCGAGATCGGTCTTCAGCGCCTTGACACCATCGGCATCCAGCGACGCATAAATGCCGCCAAAGCCTTCGACTTCCTTGTAGCCGAGCGAGCCGAGCAGCGCCAGCGTGTCGGAAAGCGGCGGGTAGTTGCGGGCGCTATAGAGCTGGAAAGAGACGTCTGTCATAGGTTCGTTCCTTCTGATGCGGGCCGGGATTGCCCTGATGTTTATTCCGTTGCCTGGCAGGACTGCAGGTCGCGCACGATAAAGTTCGGCGTCATGCCTTCTTCCTGCGGCGTAAAGATGATTGTCCGGCTCTCGCCGGCGAGCATGTCGAAGGCATTGTCGGAGAAGCGGCCTTCGCAATCGGCCTCGATCATTATGAACAAGGACAGGCCAGCCGATGCCAGTGTGATCTCGTAGCGGCCATCAATCGCCACCACGGTATGGCTGAGCCCGGACTGCTCCAGGTCGAGCGCCTTATAGGTGTTCACCACATGGTGACCCCTGCTCCCGGCGCCCGACGAGGTATGGACATCCCAGAACAGCAGGTGGTTTTCCGGAATGGCCTGCAGCGGAAGCGAGGCCAGCGTCATCGCCTTGTCGGGACGGCAGGTGGCCTTGGCCGATTGCAGCGGCGACGCCTTGCCATCGAGCGAGACCGTATAGAAGGCCGCACCGATCTCGATATTGTCTTCAATATCATTAATCATCACCATATCGAGCACGTCACCACTCGGTGATGGGATGGCAAACAGCGCCACCGGCGCGAAGAAACGTCGCGCCTGGTAATGCATGGCCTTCCAGTTGCCGCCGTAGTCGAGGCTTGCCCAGGAGGCCACCGGCCAGGTGTCGTTGAGCTGCCAGATGATCGTGCCCATGCAATGCGGCTTCAGCGACCGCCAATATTCCACCGCCGTCTTGATCGCCAGGCCCTGCTGGATCTGGCTGAGATAAACGAAGTTGGAGAAATCCTTGGGGAAGCGGAAATAGCGGAACATCGTGCCCGCGATCCGCTCATTGCCGCCGGCATTCTTCTGGTGCACCTCCATCACGGGAGAGGCAATGTTGACGTCCTTCCTGTCGGCGAATTTCGAGATCAGCAGGTTCGACGTATAGGACTGGAAGCCGAATTCCGAGCAGAAGCGCGGCTTGACGGTGCGATAGTGATCGAAAGATTTATTCTCGTGCCAGACCGACCAGAAATGCATGTCGCCGGCACCATCGGCGTGCCAGGCATCGCCGAAATTCAGATAGCCGCAGGACGGGCTCGATGGCCACCAGATCGCTTCCGGATCGGCCTTGCGCATGGCCACTTCGATCGTCCGGTTCAGTCGGTCATAAGAGACGAGATAGCGATCGCGGTCCTTTTTCGACACGTCGAACCAGGTGAGCGCGCCGACCAGTTCGTTGTCGCCGCACCAGAGTGCGATCGAGGCATGGTGCTGCAGCCGTTTGACCTGATAATCGATCTCCTTTTCGACATTGGCCAAAAAATCCGGCGTCGAGGGATAGAGATTGCAGGCGAACATGAAGTCCTGCCAGATCAGCAAGCCGAGCCGGTCGCAGATATCGTAGAACCAGTCGTGCTCGTAGAAACCGCCGCCCCAGATGCGGATGATGTTCATGTTGGCATCGACAGCGGATTGCAGCAGCGCCTCGGTCTTTTCCGGGCTGGTGCGGGAGAAGAGCGCATCGGCCGGAATCCAATTGGCACCCTTACAGAACACTTCGCGGCCATTGATGCGGAAAGCGAAACGGTTGCCTGCCTCGTCCTTGTCCGTCAGATGCTCGATCTTGCGGAGACCGATCTGTCGGGTCACCGTGTCCCCCGGGATGCCCACCACCAGCGCGTAGAGATGCTGCTCGCCACTGCCCGCCGGCCACCAGAGTTTCGGCTTGGAGACGGAGAAGCTATGGCGGACGATCGTCTCGCCGATGCCGATATGGGCATTCAGGCTGGCCTTCTCGCCGCCGAAGTCGAGTTCCAGCGGCACGATCTCCGGCTCGACGGCAAACAGCGTGACGGCGACTTCGAGATCGACAGAGCCGTTTGGCTGATGAATTTGCCTTGTGGTGACATGCTCGATCCGGGCCGGATCGAGCTTGCGGAGCGCGATCGTGCCATAGAGGCCCGAGGGCGCCAGCGCGATGTTCCAGTCCCAGCCGAAATGACAGGCCGGCTTGCGCAGCATGTYGCCATAGGGGATCGGTGAGTTCGCGGCAATCCACGGCACTTCGAAGGGCTGTGCGTCATAGACTTTCTTGCCCTCGGAGATCGGCGAGTGCAGCGTCACTTCGATGACGTTCTCACCGGCTTTCAGCGTGCCCGAAACATCCGGCCGATAGCGCCGGAAGCAATTGTCCGCCTCGAGCACGACCACGCCATTGATCCGCACGGTCGCGACGGTATCGACGAAATCGAGGTCGAGATACCAGTGGCCGCCGATGTCGAAATCGGCAAGGCTGAAACTGCGCCCGACCGTCCATTGCCGCTCGGCCACCCATTGCACCGCGGTCTCGTTCTTGCCGAAATACGGGTCAGGAATAACGCCTTCGGCCTGCAGGGCGGAATAGATGTCACCGGGCAGTGCGATCGTCAGGTCCGGACGCTGGCCTTCCGCGGAAAGCGACCAGATGCCGGAAAGGTCGATGGGTGCGGTGTCGGGCATGGCATTCTCACGTCTCGGTTCACATCGTTCGGCGTCGTTAGATCATCGTCGGGAGGATGTGGCACCCCCCCTCTGCCCCGCCGGGCATCTCCCCCTCAAGGGGGGAGATTTGCAAGCGGCGCGCTCACCGCCCCATCGAAAACGTCGAGGTTGGCACGAGCGGCCGCCACGAGTCGATCTCCCCCCCTTGAGGGGGAGATGCCCGGCAGGGCAGAGGGGGGTAAACCCCACATTCCCCGCTAAATCCTCAACTCCGTCTCTGCATCGAACAATGACGCCAACCCCATATCAAAGGAAAGCTTAACCTTCGATTCAGCGGCATAGCGCCGGGCGCCGGCGATGCGGACGCCGACCTTGCTCAGCCCGGCGAATTCCATCCAAAGCAGGTTGTCGGCGCCCATCGGCTCCTCGATATTGACGACGGCGTCAAAGGTCTGCTTCGCCTGAACCTCGTCAACACCGATATGTTCCGGCCGTACCCCAAGAACAACCTTGCGGCCCGGCGTCAATTCGCTCTCGGCATGGTAACCGGAAAGCGGAATACGTACCCCGCCGGTGCTCACCACCGGTCCGCCCTCGCCCGTCTCGACGGTACCCTTGAGGAAGTTCATTGACGGCGAGCCGATAAAGCCGGCGACGAACAGGCTCTTCGGCTTGTTGTAGATCGTCGTCGGGTCTGCGAGCTGCTGGATGATGCCGCTCTTCATGATGGCGATGCGGTCGGCCAGGGTCAGCGCCTCGATCTGGTCGTGGGTGACATAGATCATGGTGTTCTCAAGCTGGCGGTGCAGGAGCTTGATTTCGACGCGCAGTTCCGAGCGCAGCTTGGCGTCGAGGTTGGAGAGCGGCTCGTCGAACAGGAAGACATCGACATCGCGCACCAGAGCGCGCCCGATCGCCACGCGCTGCCGTTGACCACCGGAAAGCGCTGCCGGCTTGCGGTCGAGCAGCGGCTGGATCTGCAGGATTTCCGCCGCTCGTGCGACGCGCTTGTCGATCTCGGCCTTCGGCAGGCCGGCGATCGAGAGGCCGAAGGACAGGTTCTTGCGCACCGACATCTGCGGATAGAGCGCGTAGGACTGGAACACCATGCCGATGCCACGGTCCTTCGGCTCTTCCCAGGTGACGTTCTTGCCCTTGATGAAGATCTGCCCTTCCGAGATCTCCAGGAGGCCGGCAATGCAATTGAGCAGCGTCGACTTGCCGCAGCCGGACGAGCCGAGCAGGACCAGGAATTCGCCGTCGTGGATCTCGAGGTTCAGGTCCTTGAGCACGCTGACGGCGCCGAAATTCAGCGACAGATCCTTGATGGAAACGCTGACACTGTTGGTGTTCATTCTCTCAACCTTTCACCGCGCCGGCGGCAATGCCGCGGACGAAGAGCCGTCCGGAAATGAAGTAGATGATCAGCGGCACAGCACCGGTGAGCAGCGTCGCCGCCATGTTGACGTTATATTCCTTCACGCCCTGGACGGAATTGACGATGTTGTTGAGCTGTACCGTCATCGGATAGGTGTCGGGATGGGTATAGACCACGCCGAACAAGAAGTCGTTCCAGATGCCGGTGATCTGGATGATCATCGAGACGACGAAGATCGGGATCGACATCGGCAGCATGATGCGGAAATAGATGCCCCAGAAGCCCGCGCCATCGACGCGCGCCGCCTTGAACAGTTCCGGCGGCAGCGACGAGAAGTAATTGCGGAAGAGCAGCGTATTGATCGGCATGCCGAAAATCGTGTGGACCACGATCAGGCCGGTCAGCGAGCCATAGAGGCCAAAAGTGCGCAGGATGATGACCACTGGGTAGAGCATGACCTGGTAGGGGATGAAGGCACCGATCAACAGCACCGAAAATACCGCTTCCGCGCCCCAGAAGCGCCAGTTCGCCAGCATGTAGCCATTGATCGAGGCGATCACGATCGACAGGATCACCGACGGCACGGTGATGCGCACCGAATTCCAGAAGCCTTTGCTGAGACCGGTGCAATCCAGCCCAGTACAGGCCTCCGCCCAGGCCTTTATCCACGGCTCGATGGTGAAATGCTGCGGCAGCGAGAAGATATTGCCGAGCCGGATTTCGTCCATGTCCTTGAGAGAGGTGGCGATCATCACGTAGATCGGCACGAGATAGTAGATCGAAACGATGATCAAGAGCCCGTAGACGAAGATATTGCGGCCCGAAATCAACGGCTTGGGCTTGGGGCCGGAGGGGCCTGAAAATGTCGCGTCCGTCATGCTTTCCTCCGGCGTCCGAATTCGAGATAGGCCCAGGGGGTCAGGATGATCGCCACCGACAGCAGCATCATCGTCGAAGCGGCGAAGCCCTGGCCGAGATTCTGGGCATGGAACATGTATTCATAGACATATTTTGCCGGCACTTCCGACGCGATGCCCGGCCCGCCTGATGTCTGCGCCACGACGAGGTCATAGACCTTGACGATGCCGGCAGCGATGATGACCAGCGTGGTGACCAGCACCGKGCGCATCATCGGCAGGATGATCGAAACATAGGTGCGCCACGTCGGAATGCCGTCGACGCGTGACGCCTTCCAGATATCTTCATCGATGCCGCGCAGGCCGGCAAGCATCAGGCACATGACAAGGCCCGTTCCCTGCCAGAGGGCCGCGATCAGGATGCCGAAAATGACGATGTCGGCATTATAGAGCGGATTGAAGTCGAAGCTCGTCCAGCCAAGCGAGCGCACGATGTGCTGCACGCCGAGGTCGGGGTTCAATATCCATTGCCAGACAAGGCCGGTAACGATAAAGGACAGCGCGAACGGATAGAGCAGAATGGTGCGGAACGTGTTCTCGAAACGGATCTTCTGGTCGAGCAGCACGGCGAGGACGAAGCCGATCAGCAGCGAGAAAACCAGCATGCAGGCGCCGTAGATGAACAGATTGCCGACTGCCACCGTCCACCGTGGCGTCGCCCACAGCCGCTCGTACTGCGCGAGCCCGACGAAATGCAGGCGCGGCAACAGCTTTGAATCGGTGAAGGAATAGACGACTGTCCATATCGTGCCGCCCAGGAAGACGACCAGGGCCGTGAAAATCAACGGTATAGCCGCGATCTTGGCGGAAAGATTGTGCAGGAGCCGGCTCGGGCGCCTGGCGGCTTTATCGGCCATGTGATGCCTCCGGAAACTCACCTCGGGAGGAAGCAGCCTCGCCGCCACCCGGAAAATGTCCCGGCAACCGCATGACGGCGCCGGGACCTTGGGAGGAGCTTGCGCTTACTGAGCGCTTGCGATGATGTCGGCGAAGCGCTTCTGCGCTGCTTCCGGCGTCAGTTCCGGCTTGGCGAAGAACTCGGCAAACAGGTCATTGATCTGCGTGTTGGTGTCTTCGGTCAGCATCTGGGGGGTATCGGGAATGATGTTGCCCTTGGCGAGGATGTCGAGACCCTTCTTCATGCAGTCATTGGCTGCATTGAGGTCGACGTCGCCGCGCACCGGCACCGAGCCCTTCTTCAGGTTGAAGGCAACCTGGGTCGCCGGGCTCAGCATGATGGAGGCAAGAAGTTCCTGCGCCTTGCTCTTTTCCGGGTCATTCAGCTTGGGGAAGTAGAAGGAGTCGCCGCCGGTCGAGATCAGCGCGTTGACGCCGAGACCCGGAAGGCAGGTATAATCCTTGCCGGCAACCTGCTTGGCCACCTGGAATTCACCCTGCGCCCAGTCACCCATGATCTGGCCGCCTGCCTGGGCGGTGATCACCATATTGGTCGCCTGGTTCCAATCCTGCACGTTGGATTTCGCTGCCATTTTGCGAGCATCGTCCGCCGCCTTGAACACTTTGGCAACTTCCGGGCCGGCCGCAAGCTTGGCGTCCTTGTCCTTGTAGACCTTCAGATAAATGTCCTTGCCGGCGATGGCGGGCATCAGCACGTTGAAGACACCGGAGGTCTGCCAGGACTGGCGGCCGAGCGCCAGCGGAACAATGCCGGCCTTTTCGAGCGCCGGAGCGTCGGCGACATATTCATCCCAGTTCTTCGGAACCGGCACGCCGGCCTTCTGGAAGGCGGCGTTGGAGAGCCACAGCCACTGCCAGGAATGGATGTTGACCGGCACGCAATAGACCTTGCCGTTGACCATGCATTCAGTGAGCAGGTTCTTCGGGCGGATGACGTCGGCCCAATGTTCCTTGTTGGCGAGATCGGTCAGGTCGCGCATCAGGCCGGCCTGCACCAGCTCTTCCGCCTGGCGGCCGTGGTTGAACATCGTCGCACCCATCGGATCGCCGCCGGTGATGCGGCTGATCATGATCGGGCGAGCCGTGTCGCCGCCGCCGGCAATAGCGCCGTCGACCCATTTATTCCCCGTCGCATCGAATGCCTTGGCAAATTCCTTCACCGCCGCGGATTCGCCAGCGGATGTCCACCAATGTGTCACTTCAAGATCGGTCGCATGCGCAGCGCCGGCAAGCGCCACCGAGGCCGCGAGCGCGGCTGCGAAATAACGGACTTTCATGAGTTTTCCTCCCTCACTGAAACGTTGCCGGAAAAACTTATGCGAAATGTCCGAACGCCGCAACAGGCTTCTGCAAAAAATTTTTCGCAGTCCGAAATAATACAACCAAAGGGTGATTAAACGGCAAGAATTTTCTTAAATCGTTTAAAATATGCGCATATTCCACAATACGAAAATGTGAATGAAACATCATAATATCAAATACTTATTTTGTACAAATGACAAATTTAAAATACATTTCCATCTCGCAAGCGCAAAATTTTTCCGCAATGCACGGCGGTGCAGCCTGGAATTGATTTTCTCTTCACGCCTAAAAAACCGCTCGACATTTCTCCTGTATCGTTACAGATTTTTGCCCGGGTGGAGGAAGGCATGGCGCAAATGTGCAAGTTCACCTAGACATCGCGGCATGCGTTCGGGAAGGCAAAAATGAAGCATAATCAGCACTTAGGTCACGGGCTGGCGCCGGGGGAACGGCCAACCCTGAAGACCATCGCCTATATGACCGGGCTGGGGGTCACCACTGTGTCGCGGGCGCTCAAGGATGCGCCTGACATCAGCCAGGAGACCAAGGAACGGGTGCGCCTGGTCGCTACCCAGATCGGCTATCATCCAAACCGCGCCGGCGTGCGCCTGCGCACCGGCAAGACCAATGTCATCAGCCTGATCCTCAGCATCAATGAAGAGCTGATGGGGCTCACCTCGCATATCGTCTACGGCATCACCGAAATTCTTGCGAGCACCAATTACCACCTGATCGTCACACCCTACGGCACCGACCGCGATCCGATGGCGCCGGTCCGCTACATCCTCGACACCGGTTCGGCCGACGGCGTCATCCTCTCCTCGACCGAACCCGACGACCCGCGCATCCGGCTGCTCACCGAACGCAATCTGCCCTTTGCCACCCATGGCCGAACGCAGATGGGCATCGTCCACCCCTATCACGATTTCGACAACGAAGCTTATGCTTATGAGGCGGTGCAGCGGCTGGCGGAAAGGGGCCGCAGCCGGATCGCCATCATCGAACCGCTGCCGCAATTCACTTTCTATCATCATATGCATGCCGGCTTCCTCAAGGGATTGCGCGAATTCGGCGGCACGCAGGTCGAACTGCCCGGCGCCAGTATTCACGATTCCTTGCAAACCATCTACGACGCCACACTCGCCATGCTCTCCGCCCATCCCGAGACCGACGCAATCATCTGCGGCTCCAGCGCCGGAGCAGTCGCGATCGCCTCGGCAATCGAGGCGAGCGGGCGCAAAGTCGGCACCGATATAGACATGGTCTCGAAACAGCCGGCCGACCTGCTGCGCTTCATGAAGCCGGAGATCATGACCGTGGCCGAGGACATAAGGCTGGCAGGCCGCGAACTCGCCAAGGCCGTCATCGGCCGGATCGAAGGCGTGCCGGCGGAGCGGCTGCAGAGCGTAAGCCTGCCGGATGGGAGGCTGGTCTATCCGAGTTGAGGTTATCCCCTCGCCTCTTCCCCACCTCGCCTGTGTCCCCGGATCGCGCTTGGTGGAAAACCGAACCGGCTGCGAAACCGCACCGCAAACCGGCTCTGCGATTCAAAGCCGGCGCTGGCCGCGATCATCGACACCGACATTGCGGAAGACTGCAACAGCCCCATCGCATGCGTCATGCGAATATCAGTGAGCACCTCGCGCAAACTCGTCCCCTCCTCCTGCAACCTTCGGCGCAGCGTTGCTTCGCTGACGCCGAGCGTGGAGGATATTTCGCCGGCGGACCAAGCGTGGTCCGGCCGCCGGCTGGCAAGCCTGCGGATGCGTGCCGCGTAGCTGTCGGGTGCGACGAGAGAGAATCGATGCCCCGATGCATTGAGCCAGGCGAGCAGTTCGGTGACCCGGTGCCGGATCACCAGATCGGGCAGATCGCCCTCGTCGAGCAGCGCAGCAACGGCGGTTTCAAACGCCTGGGACAGGCCGTCGCTCATCCGCCCGAGCAGATGCGCTGGAGAGATCGGCGCGGTGCCGTCCGGATCGCCGAAAGCGGCGATCAGGTCGGGATCGATGGTCAGCCAGCGCGCCTCGTAGTCACCGTCCCCGGCCGGGATATTTTCGAAATCGAAAACCTGCCCCTGGGCGATGGCGATCGCCTCGCCGGCCTGCAGCTCGAACTGATAGCCCGGCGACCGGATCACCTTGTGCCCGCGCCGAATGACGATGATCAGCGGCTCGCTCGTCGTCAGCGAGGTAAAGTTCAGCCGCGTCGCCTGGGTGATGTGGCCGGTGGCACCGATTCCCGGCTTTTGAGCGATCATGTGCCTGATTTGCTGATCCATGGATCATCGCTTTCATTCGTTGCAAGGCGCGCCGGCCAGCCTACCATCAGCGGCTGGCTTTAGCGACAACCGAGGCTTCCGCGAGCTTGTTCATGTTGGAAACGAAACCCACGAGAGCACCGGACGCATTGGCAGGCACCGGCAGCTTGTCGAGCGTCACGGCCTTTACGGTGATGCGGTATTCATGCGTCTGGCCGGGCGGCGGGCAGGCACCGAGGAAGGCGTTCATTCCGGCATCGTTCTGCGCCATGCGCGCACCCTTCGGCAGCTTGGACGGATCGCTACCCGCGCCCGCATCGAGCGAGGTCACGTCGGCAGGAATGTCGACGACTTCCCAGTGCCAGAAGCCGGAGCCCGTCGGCGCATCCTTGTCATAAAGCGACACGACAAAGCTCTTCGTGCCCTTCGGTGCACCCGACCAGCGGATGACAGGCGAGACATTGCCGCCGCTGCAGCCGAAAATGTTGGCATATTGTGCCTGCTTGAGCACGCCGCCGGCGAAATCGTCGCTCGCGACCTTGAACTCACCCGCTTGGGCGCCGCCAGCGACCAGCATGGCCGCAACGGCGTAAAAACCGAATTTCATCGTCATTCCTTTCTTCGGTGTCGATGAAGAAAGATTATCGGCCAGGCACCAGCCTCAATATGCCCGCTCCCGTCAGATTTGGTGCCGAAACGCTCACACCGGCGGCTGACCTTCTTCCGAATGCTCATCAGGGACAGGCATCCGCATGGACGCGAGATTCGTATATCCGCCTATCGGGCGAATGGCCTATAAGAAGAGGCGCGGGACCGACGAGGCAGGGCGGCATTCCATGCAGAAAACGGCGCAGACCACGGCCGACAACTCTTCCGGCATCAGGCTGGGCGAGGTCATCGCCGCATTGTCGCTCGCAACCGATCTTGCCATGGGCCAGCCGGTGGAATTCGCGCTCAGATCCTGCGTGCTGGCGACACGCATCGGCCGCATGCTGGCCATGGCTCCGGCGGAGCTCGATGAGATCTATTTCCAGTCGCTGTTACGCTATGTCGGCTGCAACGCCGAAACCCATGCGCTGACCGCACTCTTCGGCGACGAACTCGACTTCCGCCGCGATTTCGCGCTCATCGATCCGGGACGGGCCAGCGAGATGGCCGCACTGGTTTTCACCTATCTGCGCCGCGCCAATGCCGGCGCCGATATGTTCGGTTTCGTGGCAAGCGTCGCACGCGGCTTCCTCACCAGTCCTTCAACTGCGGCAAGCGCCATCGCCGGCCATTGCGAGGTGGCGCAACGGCTGGCCGAACGCCTGGGGCTCGGCGACACCGTCTGCCGCAATCTCGGTCAGATCTATGAGCGGTGGGATGGCCGCGGCCTGCCCGCCGGCCTCAAGGGCGACGCTATTGCGCCCGCCGTGCGCGTGGTCTCGTTTGCGCAGGATGTCATCGTGCTTCATGCCGCCTTCGGCGCCGACAAGGCGGTGGCGAAGATCGAGGCCCGGCGCGGCGGCGCCTACGAGCCACAGCTGGTCGACCGGTTCCTCAAGCGCGCCGACGAACTGATCGCCGGTCTCGACGACACCGGGTGGCAGGACGTGCTCGCGATCGAACCGCAGCCTTTGGCGATGATGACCAACAGTCAGTTCGACGAGGCTTGCCTTGCCATGGCGGATTTCGCTGACCTCAAGACACCTTACTCGGCCGGCCATTCCCGCGCCGTCGCCGCGCTCGCTCATGACGCGGCCAGACGCTACGGCCTGCCGGCCGAGGATGCGGTCGATCTACGCCGTGCCGGCCTGCTGCACGATATCGGCCAGGTGGCGATTGCCGCGCGTATCTGGCAGAAGCCGACCGGTTTCGCTGACGCCGAATGGGAACAGGTCCGCCTGCATCCCTATTACGCAGAGCGTGTGCTTGCCCGGCCGCCCGCGCTGGCGCGGCTCGGCGCCATCATCGCCCAGCATCACGAGCGTTGCGACGGCTCCGGCTATCATCGCGGTACCAATGCCGGTGCGTTGACGCCACAAGGCAAGCTGCTCGCCGCCGCCGAAGCCTATCAGAACAAGATCGAAGCACGGCCGCATCGCCCACCGCTTTCGCCGCAGGGAGCCGCTGATGCGCTCAGACGCGATGTCCGCGAGGGCAGGCTCGATGCCGACGCGGTCGCAGCGGTGCTTGCGGCTGCCGGGCATGCGGTGCCGATCAGAAAGCAGCAGATGGCCGGGCTGACGGAGCGCGAGATCGGCGTGCTGCGCGCCATCGCCCGTGGGCAGTCGATGAAGCAGATCGCCCACAGCCTCGGCATCCTGCCCAAGACCGTCGACAACCACATGCAGAACATCTACACCAAGATCGGCGTCAGGACGCGTGGCGGCGCCACCCTCTATGCTATCGAACACGGACTGGCGAGTGTGGAAATATAGGGAATCTTCCTCATGTCCGGCCCCGCAGGACTGCGTACGGTCCGGCTACGGCAATGGCCGCAACTGAGGAGGTTATCATGAGCAACGACAATATCGACGTCATCAAGGAATCCTACGCCGCGTTCAAGCGGCGCGACCTGCAGGCCGTGCTCGACAAACTGAGCGAGGATGTGACCTGGGGCATGATGGGCCGTCCCGAGGATGTGCCGATGGCTGGTGTGCGTCACGGCAAGGCCGGCGCTGCGGACTTCTTCCGCATCATGTCCGAAACAGTCGACATGACCTCTTTCGAGCCCCAGACCTTCCTGGCAGCCGAGGACAAGGTGTTCGTCTGGGGCCACTGGAGCTGGACGATGCGCAGCACCGGCATTTCCGGCGAGAACGAGTGGCTGCATGTCTTCACCTTCAAGGACGGCAAGTGCATATCCTGGCGCGGCCACAACGACACCGCATTGCTGGCCGCCGCCCTGCGCGGCGAGCCACAGGTGGCCACGAAAAAGGCCATGGCCGGCTGATCCCTGCCCGCCAGCGGCACGACGCTGCCTCCAGCACCTTCGTTGAAGGCAGCGAGCGCCATCGGCGGCGCAGATATCGACATGGTCCAAAACAGCCGGGTGGAGAGGCCGGCGCGACCATCACCCCACGATATTTTACTACATGATGATCTGGGCCGGGCAGGCTGCGTACCATTGGCGATGGATAAAGGCCGACATGTCCGGAGGAGGACGACTCGGCAGCGATGCCATCGCGCAGTCTATCGATGAGGAAAAACCCAAACCGGGAGGTAATCATGGTTAGCAGCAATATTGAAATTGTCCGCAGTCTCTATGACGCGTTCCTGCGCAGCGATACGGCAACGGTCATACAGGGCCTGTCGCCGGATTCGACCTGGGCATTCGTCGGCCGCGAGCAGGACCTGCCTTTTGCCGGCCTTCGCAAGGGTCGGGACGGCGCCGCCGAATATTTCCGCCAGCTGACGGACACGCTTGAGATAACGCTCTTCGAACCGCAGAAATTCCTCGCTGCCGAGGACAGGGTTTTCGTCTGGGGCAAGTGGCAGTGGCGCATGCGCCGCAGCGGGTTGGGCGGCGAGCAGGACTGGCTGAATATCTTCACGCTCGATGGCGGCCTGGTGACCGCCTGGCGAGGCCATGTCGACACGGCCCACCTTGCCGCGGCGTTCAACGCAGCTCCGGAAACCGTGATGCGAGCCGCGAGCTGAGCGCTTGTGCCGTCGAATGAGCCTATCGCCGGATGACAGCGCCGATCTGTTCGGCACTGTCATCATTGAAACAAGATTCGCAGATCAGAAATCGGCGAGCCCACTGCCCCACGGTCCGTGATGCTTGTCGACGCCGTCGACGCGATCGAAACCATGCGCGCCAAAGAAGTCGCGCTGCGCCTGGATCAGATTGGCAGTGCCGCGACCCCGGCGGTAGCTATCGAAATAGCCGAGCGCCGAAGCCAGCGCCGGCACGGCGAGGCCATTGAGGGCGGCCGTCGAGACGACGCGACGCAATGCGCCATCGGTTTCCTTGACCAGTGCGGCGAAGGCCGGTGTGATCACCAGATTGTCAGCGTCGGGCGCTGCGCGGAAGGCCGAGGTAATGTCGTCGAGGAATTGCGAGCGGATGATGCAGCCGGCGCGCCAGATTTGCGCGATGGTCGGCATCGGCAGCTTCCAGCCGAATTCCTTCGACGCTTCGGCCATGACCGCGAAACCCTGCGCATAGGCGCCGATCTTGCCGGCCAGCAGCGCCAGTTCGAGATCGGCGATCAGCTTGTCCTTGTCGGCGCCGGCGATCTTGCCGCTGCCCGGCAGGCCGAGGATCTTCTCGGCATTCTCGCGCTGCGTCTTGAACGACGACAGGCTGCGGGCGGCCACGGCTGCCTCGATGCCGGTCGCCGGCACGCCCATATTCTGCGCCTCGATCGCCGACCACTTGCCGGTGCCCTTCTGGCCCGCCTTGTCCACGATCATATCGACCATCGGCTTGCCGGTGATCGGATCGGTCTTGGAAAGTACAAGCTCGGAGATCTCGATCAGGTAGGACTCGAGCCGGCCCTTGTTCCACTTGCCGAAGATTTTTGAGCATTCCTCGGCCGAAAGGCCGAGACCATCGCGCAGGATGCCATAGATTTCGGCGATCATCTGCATGTCGGCATATTCGATGCCGTTATGGATGGTCTTGACGAAATGGCCCGCACCGTTCTCGCCGAGCCAGGCAACACAGGGCTCGTCCTTGAACTTGGCGGCGATGGAGGTCAGCACCTTCTCGACGCGTTTCCAGGAGTCTTCGGTGCCGCCGACCATGATCGACGGGCCGTGGCGCGCGCCCTCCTCGCCGCCCGACACGCCCATGCCGATAAAGGTCAGACCCGAATCCTTGAKGCCATCGAAGCGGCGGATCGTGTCGCGGAAATTGGCGTTGCCGGCATCGATGATGATGTCGCCAGGCGAGAGATAGTTGCGCAGCGTGGCGATCAGTTCGTCCACCGGCGCACCGGCCTGGACCATGATGATCACCGGCCGCGGCGGACGGATCGAGGCGACGAATTCTTCCAGGGTCTTGGACGGCACGATGCGGCCGGCGAGATCGCCCGCCTCTTCCATGAACGTGTCGGTTTTTGCCGGTGTGCGGTTGAAGACTGCGATCCGGTTGCCTTTTTCAGCGATGTTGAGCGCCAGATTGGAGCCCATGACCGCTAGTCCGATCAATCCGATTTCCGCCTGTTCCATGCCGGTCTCCCTTGCGATTTTGGCTGGATTGTTTGGCCCGGACTATAGCCGGGCCGACGCAAGAGGCAAGGCCGCGGAGGCGCCTTTCCGGCGGGAAAACAACAGTCTGCCAGCCGCAGGTCAGGCGGCTTTCGCCGTCTCGATCCTTTCGAAGAAAGTGTCGAGCATGAGCGCGCCATAGTCGGCATTCATATGGGCGAAGTCGGAATCTTCGTGCTCGACCACTTCCTGCCTGAGTCGCACCGAACCCTTGGCGAATTCCTGCCGTGTGAAGCAACCTTGCTCTATCGTCGAGGCGGGCTGTTTCAACACTGTGGCCGCAGGGCTGAAGGCGGCGGAGAGAATCTTGGAAACCCAATCCGCATAGACCCCGCCATCGACTTTTTTCAAGACCTTGCGCAGCAGGGCACTGCGCGGACGCTGCAGGACCGAAGGCGCCCAGAGCGGATCGGGCATCAGAAAGATCGGCTTGTTCGTCGCTGACGCCAGCATGTCGGCGATCCTGTAGGCGACCGTTTGCCGGTAGGCGCTGACGGCCATCGCATCCAGAAGCTGTTGCGACACAAACTGCCTGTCCGGCAGGTTGAAGGCATAGGTCGTTGTACCCTGCGTCACCATGGTGGCGGGCGAGAAATTGGTCCCGCAGGCCACGACACAGAAAATGTCGTAGGCCGCGAGGTCGATCTCCTCGCTGCCACCGGTGAAACGCAAGGCCTCGCGGACTTCGGAAGCGTCGGAAGTAAGCTTGCCGTCACGCAGTGCGAGACCCGAAAGCGTGCTCCGGATCGTACCGAATATGGTGACGTCACCGCGTCGGGCGGCAAACTTCTCGGACATCAAGGCAAGACGCAGTGCGGCGACATGCGAGTCGCCGATGAAACAGACGCGTTGACTCATTGGGCGAAAGCCTCGAGCAGAGCGTCTTCGCACACCACATCATCCTTGTTGCGACCTGCCTTTTGCTTCCGGCCAGCTTGGCGTGGCTTGTCCTCCCCGCCGCCCTTGCGCCGTTTGCCGGTGGCCGCAGGAGCCGCCTCGGGCGCGGCGAGGCCTGACTTTGGCGGATGTTCCGAGAAGAAGATCTTCATGACAGTCTCGACGCCGAAACTGCTCACCGAGCGCAAATTGCTCTCATAGAAGAAGGAACGCGCACTCGGCGAGGTGATGACTTCGTAAGAGGGGAAATAGTCGACATCGGCGAACTGGTCGGTCAGGGCGGAGCAGACGCTGCGCAGAATCGACTTGGAGCGCGTGGTGGCAACCAGGACATGATCCCCCGACGCTGTCGCCGTCAGCGGCACGGGCGAGACGGTGAACAGGAAGCGCATGTCCGGATTGATCTCCAGAAGCAGCCTGCGCGCTTCGACCATGTCATTATAGACATCGAAGAAATTGAAGTTGACGAAGCGGAACACCGACGGATCGAAGGTGCCGGCAATGACGCCCGGGCAGGTCGGGTAGACCGTGCCGCTGTCGATGCGTTCCCAGGCTTCGGTCAAGCCGAGCGTGAAAACGAAGACGTCGACGGCTTCGAGCATCGCCGACAGCTTGTCGAAATGGTTCCTGCGGTGCGCCAGTACCTCCTCGACGCTTTCAAGCCCGTTCGGCTCGACCGAGGGCCGCAGCGCATCGTAGAAACGGCCCTTCTTTTCCCACACATCGTCGGCTCTCACCGTACCGGAGCGGCAATCCTTGATCAGTTGCACGAGTTGCCGGGCGGTATAGATGTTGCCGTAGCGCGCCGAATAGATGCGGTAGCCATATTCCTTGGCCAGATCGTCGTCGATCCAGTTCGGCAGCGTTTCGACTTCGAGGATATTGTAGCCGTTCTTCTTCATGTTGGCGGCGACGTGCTGCGCGAAACAGGAACCGGCGGTAACGATATTGTCCTCGAAACCGATGTCGAATTTCTTCCGGTACATGCCCTGCATTGCGGTGGCATTGACGTCGGCGACGCCGGACCGCCAATAGTGCTCGGGCGGCAAATTGCTATAGGGATTGGACACGGCCGGTCCTCCTGATCATGATCTCGCTGAAGCTGGGTTTACAAACATATGCGCCCATCTTCAAGCACAGTGACGAGAGGTCGTGCGACTTGCTGTCGCGTCGGAAAACCGCGTTGGCAAATGCAAACCGGGACTGCGAGACGCGGCAACGCCGCTGTCATGGCAGTCCCGGCTTGGATATCGATATCGATCGATTACTTCACGTAGAAGATCCGCGAACCGTCGGCTGCATCCTTGGCAAGGATGACGTTCTTGATCGAAATGCCCTGAGCACGCAGCGCCTCCTGAGCGGCCGGGTTGCCGGCGATCTCATCCTGGGCGGCCTTGGCGTTGGCCTTGGTGCCGAAGGTCTTGATGAAAGCGGCGCAGGACATGCCGAGATCGCTGAGATAATAGATGCCAATGCCGCCGGCGGAAGCAGTGGAAGCGGTGAGGATGGCAGCGGCGAAAGCGCCCGCGGCGATGATCTTGTTGCGCATGGTGGACTCCAATTGTTCGAAATTTGTTGACGACAGGGCGACTCTTTCGTCCTTACGCCAAACAGCTAGGGAGCCCGTGGAAATGCTTCAAGTATACCAAAGTCTCAAAACTTCACGTAATCGTGAAAAGTAATGCTTTCTTATTGATTTTCCTCCGCTATTTTTGTCTGCGACAAAATACCCAATTATTTCAGTATATTGTAATAATTTCGTCATACGACTTGGTGGAATCAGCGCCCAAAAATTGACCATCCGGCTCGTTTGGCAAGGCTTTCCAAGGCTTTGGTGCCGGTTGCGGAATTGCCGTTCGCGTTAAGTCCGGGTGACCAGACCGCGATCGATGCTTTGCCCGGGGCGATCGCCAGGATTCCGCCGCCGACGCCGCTCTTGCCCGGCAGGCCGACCTTGAAGGCGAAATCGCCTGATGCATCATAGTGGCCGCAGGTCAGCATCAGCGCATTGATGCGCCGTGCACGCTCGGCCGACACCGCACTATGGCCGCTACGGGCGATGCGGCCGCTATTGGCGAGAAAGAGCCCGGCCTTGGCAAGCTGCACGCAGCTCATCGACAGCGCACATTGGTGATAGTAAACGCCGAGCGTCTTCTCGACGGGGTTTCGGATATTGTCGAAAGAGCGCATATAGTTGGCGAGAGCGGCGTTGCGGAAGCCGGTCATCTGTTCCGACCGCGCCACTTCTGCATCGATGATGATCTCGTCGTCATCGGCGAGATAGCGCACGAAGCTCAGGATCTCGCCGAGCGTCTCCTTCGGCTGGTGGCCTGACAGCAGCGTATCGGCAACAACAATGGCGCCGGCATTGATGAACGGATTGCGCGGAATTCCCTGCTCGTGCTCGAGCTGGACGATGGAATTGAACGCTGTTCCCGAGGGCTCCCGCCCTACCCGCTTCCACAGGCCCTCGCCGATGCGGCCAAGCGCCAAGGTCAGCGTGAACACCTTGGAAATGCTCTGAATGGAGAAGGCTTCGTCGGCATCGCCGATGCGGTGGATATCCCCGTCGACGGTGACAATCGCCATGCCGAATTTCTTCGGATCGATCTTGGCAAGCGCCGGGATATAGTCGGCCACCTTGCCCTCGCCGATAAGGGGCGCGATATCCGAATGCACGGCGGCCAGCAATTCATCCAACGGCACAGGCTACTCCATCGTTAAGCGTTGCGAGTCCTCTTAGCCGCATTTCGAGGCTGGATGAAGCGCCTCTTCACCGCGGCAGCAATACCGTGGAATCAAAGGCGCCGCCCGAACAACCGGGCGGCGCGATCGCAGTTGGTAATGCAGCCGATTATTCAGTCACGACGACCTTGGTATTGCCGAGGCCGTATTTCTGCGCCAGATCGAAGAAGATCGCGGCGTTTTCCGGAAGCAGCCGGATGCAGCCATGCGACGCGGGACGGCCGAGGCGCTTGACCTCATAGGTGGCGTGAATGGCATAGCCGCCGTTGAAGAAGATCGCATAGGGCATCGGCGCATTGTCATATTTGCGCGAGCGGTGGTGCAGCGAGGCGAGGTAAGCGCGCCACTGGCCGGTCGGCGTCACATAGCCTGGACGGGCGGTAGAGACCTTCCACTTGTATTTTTCCCAGCCGTTTTCCGTCACGGTCATGGTCTGGGTGGAAATATTCACCCTGGCAACGATCGTTCCGGCATGGGCGGCGGCCGCCGTAACACAGAACGCAAACAGGGCCGTAGCGGCCACGAGCATCTTACGCATAAAAGTCTCCCCTGAATGGCGCGAAATCCCCTACGCCTCAATCTGACAAGACCATGTTTAGCAGGAAGATGATGATATCCGTTTAAAAGGCTTGGTAAAGCAAGATTGAATCAAAGCAATCGAGCCCGGATTCATCTGCGCAGAACGGCAATACTTCCGTCCGTCAGAAGATCGCAATGAACAACATGGCGACGATCGCGGCAGCGACGTTGAACACGGTACTGGCCGAAGCATAGACGGCGATCGCAGCATCGATATCGTCCGGCACGACCGGGCGGCGTCCCGCGCCGTTCTGCAACGGCTCCTGTACCCGCTCGCCGGCATAGATGCGCGGGCCTGCCAACGCCACGTCGAGTGCGCCGGCCATGGCCGATTCCGGCCAGCCGGAATTGGGCGAACGATGCAGGCCATGGTCGGTGAGCGCCGTCGTCAGCGACCGATGTGCTGCGCAGCGGCCACGTTGGATGAAGGCGCCGGCGACGATCAAAAGTGCCGAAAGCCGTGCTGCCGGCCAATTGGCGAAATCATCGAGCCGCGCCGAAGCCCAACCAAAATGCCGGTAGCGCGGCGCTTTGTGACCTATCATCGAGTCGGCGGTGTTGAGCATCTTATAGGCAAAGATRCCCGGCAGCCCGAAGACGGCGTAATAGAGCGCCGGCGCCACGACGCCGTCCGAAAAGTTTTCCGCCAGCGTCTCGATCGCCGCACGGCAGACGGCCGCCTCGTCGAGATGCTCAGGATCGCGGCCAACGATCATAGACACGGCCCGCCGCCCGCCGGCAAGCCCACCACGCCTGATGCCGCGGGCGACCGCCGCGACATGGTCCGACAGGCTCTTCTGCGCCAGAAGCACCGCAACGATCAGAATCTCGACGATCGTGCCAAGCTTGCCGAGATGAGCAAGCAGGCTATGGATCAGCCAGCCGATCATCACGCTCGCCAGCAAAAGCGCGGCAATGGCGAGAATACCATAGGACCGGCGGGCACGATCATTGAGACCCTTGCCGTTGAAATTGCTCTCGAAGAAGGAAATCGCCTTGCCGAACAGCACCACCGGATGCGGCACTTTCGACCACATCCAGTCGGGATCGCCCACGACCCGGTCGATGACCAGCGCGATGGCAAGATTAATCAATGTCCGCATCTATGGCCTGAAGGACGCCAGCGCTGCCGCCAGCCTCCGGTCCCCCTGTTCATCCCCTGCAAGCCCGACCCTCAACCAATCCGAACGATAATCGAACTTGCGCACCAGTATATGGGAATGCGCGAGATGTTCAAAGAGGCGACCGGCATCGGAATGCTCGACAAGCGCAAACAGTTCGGTGCCGCCGGCGAGCTTGAGACCTGCACCCTTGAGGACGGCATCCAGGCCAGCCTTGCGCTCGAGGATTCGAGCGAGGATTTTGCTGCGGTCTGCGCGCATCCATTCGCGGGCGATGTAGAGCGCCGGGCCGGACACCGCCCAAGGACCAAGCTCGGCCTCGATGCGTTCCAGCATCGATGGCTCGGCGAAAACGAAGCCAAGCCGGAGACCGGCCATGCCGAAGAATTTGCCGAAAGAGCGGCTGACGGTGAGGCCTGTGAGTTCGGAGGCTTCGCGCGCGATGCTGAGTTCGGGGCGGGTATCGCCGAACGCTTCGTCGACGTGGAGGTGGCCGCCGCGGGAACGGAGTATCTTGTGCAGCAGAAGAAGTGTCTGCGGCGCATGCAGCAAACCGTTTGGATTGTTGGGATTGACGACGATCAGCGTCCCATGGTCGGGACGAAGATCGTCGGCCGACGCGAGATGATCGACGGCAAAACCGGCACCTTCGAAACAGTGGTGATATTCACCATAGGTAGGCGAAACGATGCCCACCAGCTTCCCTCGCTGCACCAGACGTGGGAGAATCTGGATCAGTGATTGGGTTCCCGGGATTGGAAGCGGGAGAGTGTTGGGGGTTCGGATCTTTGCAGGACCTGAGCCCGAAATACCCCCCTCTGCCCTGCCGGGCATCTCCCCCTCAAGGGGGGAGATTGGCAAGCAGCACGCTTCTTGCCCCAAATTACTGTTGAGTGCTGAACAGACGGAAGAAGATTGGGGCGAGGCAGCGCCCCATCCGATCTCCTCCCTTGAGGGGGAGATGCCCGGCAGGGCAGAGGGGGGCAATTCTTGCAGAAACCCTTCAGAAATCCACCCGGATGCAGCCCCCAGGTAAAACTCCCGCGCCGCCGCCCGCGCCTCCTCCACCAGCCCCTTGTCGGGCAGCCGGTTCCACACCTCCGCCGGGATCTCCGGCAAATCCGGCATATTCGGATTGATGCCGGTCGACAAATCCAGCCAGTCCTCGCGCGCGCCGCCATATTGGGCGATCGCCGCTGTCAGCCCACCACCATGGACGATGCCAGCCATCAGGCCGCAGCTCCGGCAAGATCGATCACATGCATATAGGATCCGGACACGTTCCCCCGGCAAAGCCCGGCCTGCCCGACCACCTCGCCAGCCGCGTCGACGGCATCGAACAGCCGCTCCGCCTGCCCTTCCTGCAGCACCGTTGAATAATGGAATTCATGCGCTGTCAGCGGCATGCCAGCAAATGGGCCGGCCAACCCTCTGACCTTGCGATAACCGAGATGCCGCTTGCGCGCCGCAAACGAGGTGCCGAGCGGCAGAAGCCCAAGCATCGGGTGGCTTTCACCCGCCGCGTCGACCAGAACCTCACCCAGAGTCATGTAGCCGCCGCATTCCCCGTAAATCACCGCACCATCCGCGGCACGCTCCAGCATGCCCTGACGGAAGTTCTCGCTACCACTCAGTCTGCCGGCATGCAGTTCCGGATAGCCGCCCGGCAGGAAGACGGCGTCAGCCGCGCTGTCCGGCGCCTCGTCACCAAGCGGCGAGAACCACGAAATCTCCGCCCCTTCCGCGCGCCAGCCATCGACCAGATGCGGATAGCTAAAGGCAAAGGCCTCGTCCCGCGCAATCGCGATCCGCTGGCCAATTGGCGGCACGCGGCAGAGGAGATTGCGCGGGTCGGATGCATGGCGCTCTGCCAGTTCGGCGAGCCGCGCGACATCGCAGGTCCTGGTAACCACATCCGCCGCATAGTCCATGAACGCTTCGATGCCGGCAATCTCGCCGGCCTGGACCAGGCCGAGATGCCGTTCGGGAAGGCCGAGTTGCTTGTCCTGGCCGATCACGCCGAGAATGGGAATGCCTGCGCCCGCAAGCCCGGCCCGCAGCATCGATTCGTGCCGCGCGCTGCCGACACGGTTGAGGATCAGCCCAGCGATTTCGACATCCGGGTCATAGGCCGCATAGCCGCGCACGACGGCACCCACCGAATGCGACATGCGCGCGCAATCGACCACCAGCACGACGGAGAGGCCTAGCATTTTCGCCAGGCTGGCCGGGGAACCGGTATGGTCGGCAGCGGCGTCGTAGAGGCCCATCATCGCCTCGACGATCATCGGTCCATCCGCTGCCGCCTGAGTAGCCAGCAGTTCGGGCCGCATCGCCCAGGGATCGAAATTCAGGCACGCGCGGCCACAAGCGATCTTGTGGAAGGCCGGATCGATATAATCGGGGCCTGCCTTGCCTGGCTTGACGGCGATGCCCTGGTTGCGAAGTGCCCTGAGCAGGCCGAGCGTCACGGTCGTCTTGCCCGAACCCGATGTCGGCGCCGCAATCAGGAGCCCGCTCATGCGGGATCCTTGAGCCCGCGCGATCCAAAGGGATCGCCGACCAGCACCTTGCCGGACAGCGCGCCGAGCCAGTCGAGCCCTTGTCGCAGCCGCACCACTTCGCCAACCACGACGATCGCCGGCGGTTCCAATCCGGAGGCTGCGATATCTTCCTCGGCGCGGCTGAGCGTCGTCTCCAGCACCCGCTGCGCCTCGGTCGCGGCATTGCAGACAAAAGCGACCGGCTCCGACAAGGAACGTCCGGCGGCAATCAGCTGTCGCGCGATCTCGCCCATATGCTTCATCGCCATATACATGACGATGACAGGCGAGCCGCGGCTCACCGCCTGCCAGTCGATACGATCCGGCATGAGGCCAGAGGAATCGTGGCCGGTGAGGAAAGTCACCGTGTGATTGATCTCGCGATGCGTCACGGGAATGCCGGCATAAGCGAGCCCGCCGATACCGGCCGTGATGCCGGGCACGATGCGGAAGGCAACGCCGTGATCGACCAGCGTCAATGCCTCTTCGCCGCCGCGCCCGAACACCAGCGGATCACCGCCTTTGAGCCGGAGGACACGTTTTCCCGCGCGCGCCAGTTCCACCAGCCTGAGCGAGATGTCGCGCTGCCGCGCCGACGGCTTGCCGCCACGCTTGCCCGCATATTCGAGGATCGCACCCTGGCGCGCCATTTTCAGGCAGGATTCGTCGACCAGCGCGTCATAGACGATAATGTCGGCTTCCCGCAAAGCCTTGACCGCGAGCAGCGTCAACAGGCCGGGATCGCCGGGACCTGCCCCCGTCAGCCACACGGTTCCGGGCAGGAATGCCGGAAGATCGGAAAAAATGTCGTCCATGCCCGTTCCTAAGCCGGCAAAGGGGAAAATGCAAACCAGGCTAAGGCATGCCGTCGCCTGGCCTGAGCCTCAAAACGGCATGACCTGATCCGCCGGCGAAGTCGGCATTCATTGCCGCAGCAATGTCTCCTCGACCAGCGCCATCAGCTTCTCTGCCTCGACGTCAACGCAGACCTCCTGGCTGGGTGCGTCGTCCCAGACGCTCTTGCCGAACACCATGCGATCCGGCTTCTGGATCGTCTTGCCCTCGCCCACACCTTCCGTCACCACACGGATCGAGCCGGAGCGTGTGGTGAACAGTTCGGGTGCCACGACATAGACGCAGGCGCAGGTGTCATGCACGACCATGCTGTCGGGTGCCTGGTTGTCGTAGAAGTCAATGTAGAACTGCGAGATCCGGTCAAGCAGTTGCATCTCCGGGCCGCCCTTGGCCGCGAGTTCCGCCAACTTCGAACGCGACATCGTGGTCTTGAGCGTGACGTCGAGGCCGATCATCACCACTTTCCACGGCGCGGTCATCACCACATCGGCGGCCAGTGCATCGCCATGGATATTGGCCTCCGCGGCCGGCGTGACGTTGCCGGGCACGTCGAAAGCGCCGCCCATGATCACCACTTCCTTGACGAGATCGGTGATCTCCGGCGCCTCATTCAGGGCATTGGCGAGATTGGTCATTCGACCGACGGCAACGATGGTGACCTCACCGGGATTTGCCCGAACCGTGTCGATGATGAACTGGTGGCCGGAACGGGGATCGAGCGGCACGCCATCGACCGTCGCCGGCAGGCCGATATTGCCAAGCCCGTCATCGCCATGGACATAGGTCGGATAGCGTTCGACTTCGTGGCCGAGCGAATATTTGTGGCCGTTGCCCTTGGCGATCGGTGCGGAAATGCGCCATTCGCGCTTCAGGAACTGGGCATTGCGTGTCGTGGTGTTGATTGAGGCATTGCCGAACGTCGTGGTGATGCCGATGAGATCAATGTCCGGATGACGTACCAGGAACAGAAGCGCCATCGCATCGTCAACGCCGGGGTCGGTATCGAAAATCACCTTATGCATTCGCTCAGCCTCTCTCTTCATCGGTAGCGGCGAGCATTGGCAAAGCCCGCAGGAAATTGCCAGAAATTTTTATCGGATGGTCAATGATTATGCGGTTTCGCGGCGATCGCTACCGTTACCTGACGACCAGTGGTCTTCTCGACGAGCAGCGCCGCCTGGGCGCCAGCTGCCGCTAGCGCCGCAGCCTCGGCAACGCCATGGCAGCCGATGCGGGCGAAAAGCGCTTCGGACGGGTTTTTCAGCCGCGGCGTTTCGTCTTCCAGCACAATCGCTTCGAACAAGGCCAGCGGCACCTGAAAACGAGAAGCAAGAGCGAGCAGCGCCGGATGGTGCCGCCGCGTTTCGATCGTGGCGATCTGCTGCAACTGTGCCGGATCGAGGCCAGCGTTGGCAATCACCGCTTCGGCCAGCATGATCACCTCCTCCCCGTCCGCACCCGCGGACAGGCCAACGCCGAGCCAGAAGCCATGAGCAAAGCTAGAAGGCATCGGCGCATCCGTAGCGAAAAAGATGAACGTCGCTGAGAAACATGTTTCGTTGATACCTTCCTATGCCGGCTGGTCAAGTGCGGCGATGCGTCTGCGATCCGGTGGAATGCTTGTCAGCTGCCCTTCGGTTTGCAATAAAGAAATCCACTGAATCGAGCCCCGCCTTGCCTGAACTCACCTTAGTCATGCTGATCCTGCTCTTCCTTGCGGCCTTCGTCGCGGGATTCATCGACTCGATCGCTGGCGGTGGCGGATTGGTGACGGTGCCGGCGCTGTTGCTTGCCGGCTTTTCGCCGATCCAGTCCCTTGGCACCAACAAAGTACAGTCATTGTTCGGCTCCGGCTCGGCGACGCTCGCCTATGCCAGCGGCGGTCAGGTCAATCTCAGGAGTCAATTGCCGATGGCGGTGATGTCGGCGCTCGGCTCGGCCATCGGCGCCGTGGCGACGACCTATATTCCCGGCTCGGTGCTGCAGGCCTGCATGCCGGTGCTGCTGATCGTCATCGCGCTCTATTTTCTGCTCAAACCCAATATCGGCGACGTCGACAAGCATCAGCGCATGTCAGCMTTCCTGTTCGGACTGACGCTGGTGCCGCTGATCGGTTTCTATGACGGTCTGTTCGGCCCCGGCACAGGCTCTTTCTTCATGCTGGCCTTCGTGACGCTGCTGGGATACGGTCTGCTCAAGGCCACGGCCCATACAAAACTTCTGAATTTCGGATCCAATGTCGGCGCCTTCGCCGTCTTCGCCTTCACCGGCGCCATCCATTGGCAAGCCGGCATTGCCATGGGTGTTGGCCAGTTCCTCGGCGCCCAGGCCGGCTCACGGCTGGCGATGAAGAATGGCGCCAAAATCATTCGGCCGCTGCTGGTCGTCGCCTGCATTGCACTGGCTATAAAGCTGCTTGCCAATCCTGCCAATCCGCTGAGGGTCTGGTTGGGGATTTGATTGTCACGCTCAGTCTCTGCCTCTAGGATTGTAAGGACGAAGGCGACAATGGCGACGACAGACCTGACCCTTGGTGCACATTGAGAAAACTTCATTGGCGAACAGATCGCCAAAGGCAGCTACAGTTCAGCAACCGAAGTCGTTCGCGCCGCATTCAGGGAAATGGAAATCCGCGAGGCCGAATTGCGGGTGCTTCGGGCTCACCTCGAAGAAGGATATCGGCAAGCCGGAGCCGGAGAGTTTGTCGATGATTTCTCTGTGGAAAAGCTGATCGAGGAACTCGACGCCGAATTACACGAAGACTCGCGCTGAGTGTCCCTGAGCGGCTCGACTAAAACTCCACCCCCTGCTGCCCTTTGATGCCCGATCGGAACGGATGCTTGATCAGTTCCATCTCGGTGACCAGATCGGCGATCTCGATCAGTTCATCCTTGGCGTTGCGACCGGTCAGCACGACATGCGTCATCGCCGGCTTCTCGGTCTGCAAAAATTCGATGACCTCGCCGACATCGATATAGTCATAGCGCAGTGCGATATTGATCTCGTCGAGCAGCACCATCGACCGGCCGGAGCGGATCAACTCCTTGGCTTTTTCCCAGGCGGCCTGCGCGGAGGCGACGTCGCGGGCGCGGTCCTGCGTCTCCCAGGTAAAGCCCTCGCCCATCGTGTGGAATTCGCAGAGATCGGAAAAATGCTTATCGATCAGCTCGCGCTCGCCGGTCGCCATCGCCCCCTTGATGAACTGCACCACCGCGCAGGGCATGCCATGGGCGATGTGGCGGAAGATCATGCCGAAGGCGGCAGTGGATTTGCCCTTGCCCTTGCCGGTATGGACGACAATCAGGCCTTTTTCGCCCGTCTTGGTGGCCATGATCTTGTCGCGCGCGGCCTTCTTCTTGGCCATCTTCTCGTTATGGCGCGCGTCGTCGTGATCGGCTATTTCGGCGGTTTCTTCGGTCAATTGATGCCTCTTTCCACAATGGTCGATACCTGGTCGAGCGGTCCGCCGCGCCAGAGATAGAGCGCCACCATCGGCCTGTCGGCCGTGCGCATGGCATGCCAGATTTCCGATCGATGATGAATGATCTCACCCGCCATGCGGAACTGGAACGGCGCCGCATCCATGCTCCACAGCGAATACTCCGTCAGCGGGATATAGATTTCCTCAGCGATGTGATGGTGGTCCGGGTAGATGGTATGCGGGCCGAGCATCAGGAAACCACCGGCCATTGTCTCCGATTGATAATGCCCGCGTGTGCCGAAAATCTCGACCCAGCCGTAATTGTCCAAAAATTCCTGGCTGAAATCCGAAATGCCATAAGTCTGGCGCCAATCGAGAAAGCCGGCCGTTTTTGCCAATGTATCGAGCAAGGATCGTTCGGCTTCGCCGGCGGGTGGACTGACGCCCGACAGGCCATCGACCACCTTCAGACGGGTGGGCGCCACGGGCCGCTCCACGTCAGGCCAGCTGAAATCGGCAAGAAAGCGCTTCACCGGCTCTTCACTCTTGCGGCCATCCAGATAACCGTAAAGGGCCTGGGCGATTTCCGAAGTCATCCTCATTTCTGCGGCTCCATCGCTGTTATTGCCGGCGCCAGATCGAAGCGGGCCGAATTGCTCTGTGGCGTCCAGAATTTCCGGTCGATCGCCTGCATCAGCTTTTCCTTGATGTCTTCGAGCGCTGCGGGATTCTTCTCCGCGACAAAATCATGGACGCGCTGGTCCATCAGGAAGGCGCGATAGGCGGCCTCGAAATGATGATCCTTGACTGCTCCCGTCGTCGCGGCAAAGGCGAACATGAAATCGACCGTCGCAGCGATCTCGGCAGCACCCTTGTAGCCATGCCGCATCACGCCCTCGATCCATTTCGGATTGACCACGCGGCCGCGCATGACGCGCGAAATCTCTTCCTCGAGCGAGCGCACCACCGGCTTTTCCGGGCGGGAATGATCGTTGTGATAGATCACCGGCTGCGTGCCGGAAAGCTCAGCCACAGCGGCCGCCATGCCGCCTTCGAACTGATAATAATCATCGGAATCGAGCAGGTCGTGCTCGCGATTGTCCTGGTTCTGAATCACCGCCTGCAGGGTGGCGAGCCGCGCTTCGAACAGGTCGCGCGCCTCGGCCCCCTCCTCGTCGCTGCCATAGGCATAACCGCCCCATTCGACAAAACTTTCCGCCAGCGCGCTGCGGTCGTCCCAGATGCCTTCGTCCATCAGCGCCTGGAGGCCGGCGCCATAAGTCCCCGGCTTCGAACCGAAGACGCGGCTACCGGCACGGCGCTTGTCGAGTTCCGCGGCCTCACGCTTCATTCGTGTCGCGATCGGGTTGTCAGCCTCATCCTCGTCGAGCGCACCGATCGCCCGCACAGCCTTGTCGAACAGCGCGATCTGCTCCGGAAAGGCGTCACGGAAGAAGCCGGAAATCCGGAGCGTGACGTCGACACGCGGCCGGCCCAGGACCGCAATCGGAATGATCTCATAACCCGTCACCCGCGCCGAGCTCATGTCCCAAACGGGCTTGGCGCCGATCAGCGCCATAGCCTGGGCTATGTCGTCGCCGCCAGTCCGCATGTTGGACGTGCCCCAGGCAGTGATGCCGAAAGAATTCGGCCAGTCGCCATGATCCTGCACGTAGCGTGTCACCAGCAGTTCCGCCGACTTCTTGCCGAGTGTCCAGGCGGTCGGCGTCGGCACCGAGCGGGTGTCGACGGAGTAGAAATTCTTGCCTGTGGGCAGCACGTCCGGCCGCCCGCGCGTCGGTGCGCCGGATGGGCCGGGCGAGACGAAACGGCCGGAAAGCCCGCGCAACAGGGCCTCGATCTCGGATGGGCCGCAGGCGGTGATGGAAGGCTTTAACCGGGTTTCGATCTCATCCATGACCTGCCGAACATTATCCCAGTCTGGCTGGCAGGCGGTTTCACCCGAGACCAATTTTGTCGCAAGCATTTCGATGCGCTCAACGGTGTCGCCGTTCGTGCGCCATGCGCTGTCTGAGAGATCGGCAAGGATGTCAGGCTTTGGGCCACTCCACGCTGTGGCCATGTCGCAGTCGAGAGGGTCGAATGCGGAAATACCCCCCTCTGTCCTGCCGGACATCTCCCCCTCAAGGGGGGAGATTGACTCGCGGCTTCCGGATTGCCCCAAATTCTCACTGGTAACTGCAAGCACGACCTCAGCTTGAGGCAGAGGCGGCACCCCATCCAATCTCCCCCCTTGAGTGGGAGATGTCCGGCAGGACAGAGGGGGGGCACCGCACGGCACTCCCTCGAATAAATCCTTTGCGATCGCCCGCTGCAAACTCTGCCCACCGCCCTCTCCCGACCCACGCGGCACTCGCGCGAGCGCCACCGTGAGGTCCGTCAGCAACCGCCCGTCCGGCGACACGCCGAACACATGCAATCCATCTCGGATCTGCATTTCCTTGAGATCGCAGAGCCAGGCATCGAGCTTCTGCAGCGCCGAATCCTCGTCCAGCCCGTCGATGCCGGCGTCATGACGCAGCCCGGTGTCGCCGGCGAGATCGAGGATCTGCTTCTTGAGCAGCCGCAGGCGCCGCGGATCGGTGCCCTGTGCCTGATAATATTCGTCGACCAGCGCTTCCAGATCCCTGAGATAGCCATAGCTTTCCGCCCGTGTCAGCGGTGGCGTCAGGTGGTCGATGATCACGGCCGAGGAGCGGCGCTTGGCCTGCGTGCCCTCGCCCGGATCATTAACGATGAACGGGTAGAGATGCGGTAGCGGGCCGAAGACGGCCTCCGGATAGCAATGCGCGGAGAGCGCCATGGCCTTGCCCGGCAGCCATTCCATATTGCCGTGCTTGCCCATATGGATCACCGCATCGGCGCCGAAGGCCTCGCGGATGAAGGCATAGAAAGCGAAATAGCCATGCGGCGGTACCAAGTCCGGCGAATGATAGGTGTCCTTCGGATTGAGGTGATAGCCGCGCGCCGGCTGGATGCCGACGAGCACCTGGCCGAAACGCGAAAGCGGCAGGGCGAATGCACCGTCGAGAAAGAACGGATCGGCCTCCGGCGCACCCCATCGCGCCATGACATCATCCTGAATCTGAACGGGAAGGCTTGCGAAGAACGCTTTGTAATGACTCAAGGAAAGCGCCTCACGGATCACCCGGCCATCCGTCGCCGCATTGGTCGGACCGTCCATGAGATGGCGGATCAATGCGTCGCCATCCTCAGGCAGCTCGCCGGTCACATAGCCGGCGTCGCGCATCGCTCTCAGCGCTTCCACGGAACCCGCCGGCGTGTCGAGCCCCACACCGTTGCCGAGCCGGCCGTCACGATTCGGATAGTTGGCCATGATCAGCGCGACGCGCTTGTCAGCATTGTCGATATGCCTGAGCCGCGCCCAGCGGGCCGCGAGTTCGGCGACGAATTCGATCCGGTCCGGTTCCGGCACCGGAGAGACAATGTTGACCTCAGCGCGCTCGTCATAGGTCGCGGCGCGCTTGAAAGAGACCGCACGGGTGAGCACGCGCCCATCGACTTCGGGCAGGGCCACGTTCATTGCGAGGTCGCGCGCCGAAAGCCCCATCGAGGAATTTTCCCAGCTTTCGCGAGAGGAGCCGGAGAAGATCACCTGCAGCACCTGGGCGCCGGTTTCGTCGAGCACAGTGCCGGTCTTCTCCGCGCCGGGAGAGACGACTGCGAAACTCGTGGCGTTGAGGACGACGTCCGGGGAGAGGTCGACGAACAGGGTGCGGATGAAGTCTGCAGAAAACGGCTCCTTGAGGCTGGAGACGAAAATCGGCAGGACACCAAGGCCTCGGGCGGTCAAGGCATCGACCAAGGCCGCAACGGGTTCCGTCTGGCCGCTTTGGACGAGGGCGCGGTAGAAGGTTATGACGGCGAGTGGCACGCGTTTGTCTTGGGCACAAGTGTACCCCCCCTCTGTCCTGCCGGACATCTCCCCCTCAAGGGGGGAGATTGGC
>NZ_JBFUFF010000065.1:0-41637 GCF_056403555.1 Rhizobium sp. P2_G2 | reverse complement strand
TGGTTATCGGATTTGGACGGTCTCAGATGGTCGCGTCAGCGAAGCTCGCCGATCTGGCAGGTAGGGTGAAGCCCGAGAGGCCACGGCAGCGAGAAATCAAACCCGCCGAACCAGAATAAGCAAACCCAAGCGTCGGGCCGGGAGAACTATAAGCCTGACGACTTCAACCGCTCCAACCGCCCGGTGCGGACCCGCATGCCGGGTGGTGTGGGAGGGGCGGAGCTGATTGGCTCCCCCCTATCCCGATTTGCAAGTCGTCAACAAGGTGCGCACAAGCCGCTTGGCAGATCGTTACAAATCGAAAGAAACATTGATTTGGAATGGCGCGTCTGCGTCTATATTTTCAGCCTGGGTTTGTTCGGGGAGTACAGACTGCGTTTCGACGGAATGCGGTGACGCATTTAGGATCAAGAGAATGTCCGGCGGGAAGCCGGACTAGGCGGTGCGCTGGGGAACCGTCGGAGATAGCGGGGCTTTATGGCATTGGGACTTTCGGGATTTGAGACAACGTTTGCAAATTCCTTCACGATTCGTGGCGTCGGCGTTCATTCCGGCGCGGATGTGACCGCAACGTTCAACCCTGCTGAAGCGGGCACAGGCATCATTTTCCAGCGCGTCGGGCCGAACGGCGAGAGCACCGATCTCAAGGCGGTCTCCGCCACCGTCGGCAATACCGATCTCTGCACCGTTCTCGGTTTCTCACCGGCGCGTTCGGTCGCGACGGTCGAGCATGTCATGTCTGCTCTATATGCACTTGGTGTCGATAATGCGATCATCGAGGTCGATGGTGCCGAGATGCCGGTCATGGATGGCAGTGCTGCGGTTTTCGTCGATGCGATGGAGCAGGCTGGCATTCGCTCGCTGATGAAGAAGCGCCGCTATATCCGTGTACTCAGAAACGTCCGTGTCGACGCCGGCGCCTCCTGGGCCGAGTTCCGGCCCTATGACGGCACCCGCTTTGAAGTCGAGATCGATTTTGATAGTCCACTGATCGGCCGCCAGACCTGGAAGGGCGATGTCAACGCCTCGACCTTCAAAAGCGAACTGTCCCGCGCCCGCACCTTCGGCTTCATGCGCGATGTCGAGCGGCTCTGGGCGGCTGGCCTGGCACTCGGTTCCTCGCTGGAGAATTCGGTGGTGATCAGCGACGACAACCGGGTGATCAACATGGAAGGCTTGCGCTATCCCGGCGATGAATTCGTCCGTCACAAAACGCTTGATGCCGTCGGTGACCTGGCTTTGGCCGGTGCTCCGTTCCTGGGCCTCTATCGTTCTCATCGCGGCGGCCACAAGGTCAATGCCATGGCGCTTCGTGCGCTTCTGTCGGACAAGTCCGCTTACGAGATCGTGGAATCGGCCGGCCAGCGTCCGCGCGTCGCCGCGCCGGACCTGATCGCCGTCAGCCATCAGGAATACGCGCCCTGGACCGCCTGAAGCGCTCAACAAGGCTGTGAATTCCTTTGCGATCGGGTCATTGAGGCAACAGTGCCGACCCGGTTTTCGCCACAAATATATATGATTTGGGTAACGGGTCGTTGCGGTTCTGGCAGTTTTGTGGCTAGTACGCTTCGCATGAGCGGGTGAACCGGCGGTAAGCCGGTTCTGGACCCTTGGGGTTTTGCAGGAAGTGAGATGATGACGATATCCGCACGCGCCGTGCTTCTGACGCTGGCCATCGGTGCCGCCGGTACTTTGCTCTCCGCCTGCACGAGCGATCCCGATATCGATATCACCAAGCTTGCGGTTGATACCGATCCGCCGGAGAAACTCTATGATCAGGGCCTTGCCAACCTGAATGCCGGCAAGGTCGCGGAGGCCGAGAAGAAGTTCGACGCGCTCGACCGCCAGCAGCCCTTCTCTGAATGGGCACGCAAGGCACTGGTGATGAGCACTTTCGTCAAATATCGCGAGGGCGATTTCGACGACGCGATCACCAGCGGCACGCGTTACATGAATCTCTATCCGGAGACGAAGGATGCGGCCTATGTGCAGTATCTGATCGGGCTTGCCTATTCGAAGCAGATCCCGACGGTGACGCAGGATCAGCGCAACGCGGCCAAGACGATCGAAGCGATGCTGAAAGTCGTCAACAACTATCCGAATTCGGAATATGTCGACGACGCGCAGACCAAGATCCGCTACGCCCGCGACCAGCTGGCCGGCAAGGAAATGCAGATCGGCCGCTATTACGAGGAGCGCAAGGAA
Source organism: Rhizobium sp. P2_G2 (assembly GCF_056403555.1). Classification (NCBI taxonomy): domain Bacteria; kingdom Pseudomonadati; phylum Pseudomonadota; class Alphaproteobacteria; order Hyphomicrobiales; family Rhizobiaceae; genus Rhizobium; species Rhizobium sp. P2_G2. The sequence continues at coordinate 39,432 of NZ_JBFUFF010000065.1, read as the reverse complement.
TACCTTGCCGCGATCTCGCGCTTCCGCAACGTCGTCGAGCAGTTCCCCAATACCAACCAGGTCGAGGAAGCGCTGGCGCGACTTTGCGAATCCTATTATGCGCTCGGTCTGATCTCCGAGGCGCAGACCGCTGCGGCGGTTCTCGGCCACAATTATCCCGACAGCCAATGGTACAAGGCGAGCTATGCTCTGTTGAAGTCCAAGGGCTATGAGCCGGAAGAAAATCCCGGTTCCTGGCTGGCGCGTGCGGGCAAAAAGTTGCTGCTCGGCGAGTCCTGACCCAGCCATCGGTTGATCCATGCTTGTCCAGCTGTCGATCCGCGATATTGTCCTGATCGACCGGCTCGATCTTTCGTTCGCGCCGGGCCTGTCCGTGCTGACAGGCGAAACCGGTGCGGGCAAATCCATCCTGCTTGATTCGCTGTCGCTGGCCCTTGGTGGGCGCGGCGATGGCGACCTTGTCCGGCATGGCGAGGAGAGGGGACAGGTCAGCGCCGTCTTCGACATCCTGCCGCTGCACCCGCTGCGCAAGCTTTTGCGCGACAACGGCATCGACGATGAAGGCGATATCATTTTCCGCCGTGTGCAGTCCGCCGACGGTCGCAGCCGCGCCTTCATCAACGACCAGCCGGTCAGCGTCCAGCTGATGCGCGAGGCGGGCAACCAACTTGTCGAAATCCATGGCCAGCATGACGACCGCGCGCTTGTCGATACCGAAGCGCATCGGATGCTGCTCGATGCCTTTGCCGGTCTCGCCGAGGAAGCAGAGAGTGTTGGCCGGCTGTTCCGCGCCTGGAAGGATGCCGGCCGGGAACTGAAGACGCATCGCGCCAAGGTCGAAGCCGCGGCACGGGAAGCCGACTATCTCCGTGCCTCCGTCGAGGAACTGGAAAAACTCTCTCCCGTCGACGGCGAGGAAGAGGAGCTGGCTGAAAAGCGGGCACGGATGATGAAATCCGAGCGTATCGCCGGCGATATTTCCGAAGCCTCCGACTATCTCAACGGCTCGACCTCACCGGTCCCACATATTGCCTCGCTGGTACGGCGGCTGGAGCGGAAGTCCGCCGAGGCGCCCGGCCTGCTGGAGGAGACGGTGAAGGCGCTCGACGAAGCGCTGGACCTGCTTTCCGAGGCGCAGAACCTGGTCGAGGACGCGTTGCGGCGGACCGAATTCGACCCGCGCGAATTGGAGCGGGTCGAGGAGCGGCTGTTTGCGCTACGCGGCGCCTCACGCAAATTCTCAGTGCCGGTGACCGGCCTGCCGGCACTTGCCGCTCAAATGGTTGCCGATCTCGCCGAGCTCGATCAGGGTGAGGAAAAGCTCAAGGCGCTCGATGTCCGCGAGCGCGAAGCCGCGGCGGTATTCTTCGCCGCCGCGCGCAATCTTTCCGCCAAGCGGCATAATGCCGGGCAGGCGCTGTCGGATACCGTGATGTCGGAATTGCCGGCGCTGAAACTCGAGCGCGCCCGGTTCATGACCGAGATCACCACAGAGGAGGAAAACGCGACCGCTGCCGGCATCGACCAGGTGGAATTCCATGTCCAGACCAATCCCGGCACAAGGCCCGGCTCGATCATGAAGGTCGCCTCCGGCGGCGAACTCTCGCGCTTTCTTCTGGCGCTCAAAGTGGCGCTTGCCGATCGCGGCTCCGCGCCGACGCTCGTCTTTGACGAAATCGACACCGGCGTCGGTGGCGCTGTAGCCGACGCCATCGGCCAGCGGCTGAAGCGGCTATCGTCGCGGGTGCAGGTCCTGTCGGTGACGCATGCGCCGCAGGTGGCTGCCCGTGCCGACACGCATCTCCTGATCTCCAAGGGGCCGGCCGGCGACGATGGCGGCCGCATAGCCACCCGTGTCGCCACCATGGGCGAGGAAGAGCGTCGTGAGGAAATCGCGCGCATGCTCGCGGGTGAAACAATCACCAAAGAGGCAAGGGCAGCAGCCGGCAAGCTGCTCAAGGGCAGCGGCTGACCCCTTCCCATCATCTCTCTCCCTGATTAGATAGTGGAAACGCATTCCGGGGAGAGCCATGACGACGTCCAGCAAACCAGTCACCGAACTCAGCGTCGAGGAAGCGGCGGAGGAACTCGATTTCCTCGCCAAGGAAATCGCCCGCAATGATGCCCTCTACCACGCCAAGGATGCGCCGGAGATTTCGGATGCGGACTATGACGCGCTGAAGCGCCGCAATGATGCGGTCGAGGCGGCCTTTCCGGAGCTTATCCGCGCCGACAGCCCGTCACGCCATGTGGGAGCGGCGCCGGCGGCCGGCTTCCAGCAGGTGGTGCATGCGCGGCCGATGCTGTCTTTGGACAATACCTTCTCCGATACCGACGTGCAGGATTTTGTCGCCGGCGTCTATCGTTTCCTCGGCCGATTGCCGGACAGCTCGATCGCCTTCACTGCGGAGCCGAAAATCGACGGGCTCTCCATGTCGATCCGCTACGAAAACGGCCGCATGACGACGGCCGCCACGCGCGGCGACGGCACGGTTGGCGAGAATGTCACGGCCAATATCCGCACCATCAAGGAAATACCGCAAATCTTGCCCGCCGATGCGCCAGCTGTGGTCGAGGTGCGCGGCGAAGTCTATATGGCGAAGTCGGATTTCGCGACGCTCAACGCCCAGATGGCTGCCGAGGGCAAGCCCATCTATGTCAATCCGCGCAACACGGCGGCGGGTTCGCTGCGCCAGTTGGACGCCAAGATCACTGCCTCGCGCAAATTGAAATTCTTCGCCTATGCCTGGGGCGAGATCAGGGATGCCGGGGGCAGGGACCTGCGGCTGGCGCCGACGCAATTCGAGACCGTCAAGACCTTCGAGCGCTGGGGCTTCCCCACCAATCCGCTGATGGTGAAGCTCAATTCGGTCGAGGATATCCTGACGCATTACCGCGATATCGGCCTCAAGCGCGCCTCGCTCGACTATGACATTGACGGCGTCGTCTACAAGGTCGACGAACTCGACCTGCAGCAGCGGCTCGGCTTCCGCTCGCGCAGCCCGCGCTGGGCGACGGCGCATAAATTCCCGGCGGAGCAGGCGACGACGACGCTGACGGCCATCGACATCCAGGTCGGCCGCACCGGCGCGCTGACGCCAGTGGCGCGGCTGGTGCCGATCACGGTGGGTGGCGTGGTGGTGACCAATGCGACGCTGCACAACGAGGATTACATCAAGGGCATCGGCAACAGTGGCGAGCCGCTCCGCGAGGGTCGCGACATCCGCATCGGCGACATGGTGATCGTTCAGCGCGCTGGCGATGTCATTCCGCAGATCGTTGATGTGGTGATGGAAAAGCGGCCCGCCGATGCGGTGCCTTATGAATTCCCCAAAACGTGCCCGGTCTGCGGCAGCCATGCGGTGCGGGAGGTCAATGAGAAAACGGGCAAGATGGATGCGGTGCGCCGTTGCACCGGCGGTTTCGTCTGCGACGCGCAGGCGATCGAGCACCTGAAGCATTTCGTCTCGCGCGATGCGTTCGACATCGAGGGACTGGGATCGAAGCAGATCGAGTTCTTCTTCAACAGCCAGGACCTTGGCCTGCAAATCCGCCATGCGCCGGAAATCTTCACGCTGCGCGCCCGGCAGGAGGCGTCGCTGACCAAGCTGGAGAATATCGACGGCTTCGGCAAGGTCAGCGTCGGCAAGCTATTCGCCGCCATCGATGCGCGGCGCGAGATTGCGCTTCACCGCTTCATTTATGCACTCGGCATCCGCCATATCGGCGAGACCAATGCCAAGCTCTTGGCTCGCGCCTATGGCACCTACGAGGCATTCGAAGCCGGTCTGAAGGAGGCCTCGTCCGATGAGGGCGAAGGGTGGAACGAGCTCAATGCCATCGAGGGTATTGGCGAGATCGTCGCGAGGGCGTTGGTCGAGTTCTACAAGGAGCCGCGCAATCTCAAGGTTATTTCCGACCTTCTGGAACAGCTGACAGTGCTGCCGGCCGAACAGCCGACGACATCCGGCAGCCCGGTGGCCGGCAAGACGGTGGTGTTCACCGGCTCGCTGGAGAAGTTCACCCGCGACGAGGCCAAGGCGAGGGCGGAAAGCCTGGGCGCGAAGGTGGCGGGATCGGTGTCGAAGAAGACGGATTATGTCGTCGCCGGGCCGGGTGCAGGCTCGAAGCTCGACAAGGCGCGCGAGTTGGGTGTGGAAGTGATGGATGAGGATGAGTGGCTGGTGCTCATTGGAGGCTGATATGGCCGAGAATGAGTGTCCAACCAAAGGTGACATGCCTAGACTGACTGTAGATCTGGATGCGGCTCTGGACAGAGGTATCGCTAATGCCGATGGAGGTCGAGTGATGGAGATTGAGGAAGCGTTTCGCTCGCTCCGTCTTGCATTGCTGTCATCCGATCGGCTGCCACAGGAAAATTCCTGACGGTATTCCTTCGTCGGGTTCGGATTTTCCGCTAAGGTCGGCCCCGAATCCTTTGCTTCCGGAGTGCCCTCATGTTCCAGTCCTTCGAAACTACCGCCGAGCCGCAATTCGGCGCCGAGCGCGTTGCCAAGCTGCGCGAGAAGATCGTGGCATTGGAGATCGACGGTTTCCTCGTGCCGCGTGCCGACGAGTTCCAGGGAGAATATGTGCCGGCTTCCGCCGAGCGGCTTTCCTGGCTGACCGGCTTTACCGGCTCGGCCGGGCTGGCGCTTGTGATGAAGGACGAGGCAATCGTCTTTGTCGATGGCCGCTATACGACGCAATTGAAGGAGCAGGTCGACGGCAATGTGTTTATTGGCGGCGACCTCGTGGGCGAACCGCCGCACAAATGGCTGGCCGCGCATGCGCCGGATGGTTTTCGGCTCGGCGTGGATCCCTGGCTGCATACGCAGGCTGAAGTGACGAAGCTGCAGCAGGCACTGGCCGGAAAGAATGGCAGCGTCGTCTTCCTCGCCGGCAATCCGCTCGATGAGATCTGGCAGGACCGGCCGGCGCCGCCGATGGGCAAGGTGATGATCCAGCGTCAGCAGGAGGCTGGTGAACTCGCCATCGCCAAGATCAAAAGCATTGCCGAAGGCCTGCCCTCGATGGCGGCAGAAGCGATGGTGCTGACCGATCCGTCGTCGGTCGCCTGGGCTTTCAATATCCGCGGGGCAGACGTGCTGCATACGCCGTATCCGCTGGCGCGCGCGATCATCTATTCCGATGGCCGTGCCGATATCTTCCTCGACGAGCAGAAGACCGGCATCGAGCAGCGCGCCTATCTGGCGCAGATGGCGACTCAATTGCCGCCGGACGAATTCGTCACGCGACTGGAATGGATCGCCCGCGAGGGCGCCTCGATCATGCTCGATCCCGATCTCGCGCCCTATATCCTCTTCGGGCTGATCGAGAAGGCCGGCGGCAAGGTGATATCCGGCGAAGACCCCGCCAAGCTGCCGCGCGCCACCAAGAATGTGGCTGAACTGCAGGGCACGACCAAGGCGCATCTGCAGGACGGCGCCGCCATGGTCGAATATCTCTACTGGCTCGACATGCAGCAGCCGGAGAGCATTACTGAAATCGATGCGGTCAAGGTGTTGGAAGCGTCGCGCATGCGCGTCGGCGAGCGGATGCAGAACCCGCTCAAGGAGATTTCCTTCGATACGATTTCGGGCGCAGGTGAGAACGCCGCGATCATCCACTATCGGGTGACGACACTCACCAATCGCCGGTTCAAATCGGGCGAGATGTATCTGGTCGATTCCGGTGGCCAATATATCAATGGCACGACCGATATTACCCGCACGGTGGCGATCGGCGCTGTGCCGGAGGAACAGAAGAAATTCTTCACGCTGGTGCTGAAGGGCATGATCGCTATTTCGACGGCGCGTTTCCCCAAGGGCACGCGTGGCGTCGATCTCGATCCCTTGGCGCGTATCGCGCTCTGGAAGGCGGGGGTGGATTATGGCCACGGCACGGGCCACGGCGTCGGCTCCTATCTCTCGGTGCATGAAGGGCCGCAGCGGATTTCGCGTGCAGCGATGCAGGACCTGATACCGGGCATGATTCTCTCCAACGAGCCGGGCTATTACCGGCCTGGCGGCTTCGGCATCCGCATCGAAAACCTCGTCTATGTGCGTGATTTCGAAATGCTCGAAGGCGGCGACCGGCCGATGATGAGTTTCCAGACGCTCACTTGGTGCCCGATCGACCGGCGGCTGGTCCTGCCGGACCTGCTGACGCGCGAGGAGTTGAACTGGCTCAACGCCTATCATGCCGAGGTCGAATTCAAGCTCGCGCCGCTGATCGACGATGACAAGATCAAGGCCTGGCTGAAACAGGCGACGGCGCCGATCGGCTGAAGCGATCGGGGACGGACTGTTCTCGCTCCAGCCCCTTTCCCTCGGACATGAACTTCGTTTACATCCATTCCAATTTCCGCACTGCGAAAGGATTTGGAATGGACCGCGCGCATGACCCCAGCCAGCTCGATATGGTCGTGCTGATGACGCCCGACATGGCCAATTTCTCCGGCAAGGTGCATGGCGGAGCGCTCTTGAACCTGCTCGACCGGGTCGCCTATTCCTGTGCGGCGCGGTTTTCGCAGCATTATGCGGTGACGCTGTCGGTCGACCAGGTGACGTTCCGCCAGCCGATCCATGTCGGCGAGCTGGTGACCTTCCGGGCTTCGGTCAATTATGCCGGTCGGACGTCGATGGAGATTGGTATCCGTGTCGAGGCCGAGGATATCCGCAGCGGCGAACGGCGTCACACCAATTCCTGCTATTTCACCATGGTGGCGGTCGACGCCGAGGGCAAGCCGACCGCCGTGCCTCAGCTTATCATCGACACGTCGGCCAAGGCGCGGCGCCAGAAGGCCGCGGGGGATCGAAGGGCGCTGCGGCACGAATTCGAGGCGCGCTTCCAGGAAGTCACCGCGGCAGAGTGATGCTCATCTTCCGGAAGAGAGTCCGATTGCCGAGATAAACAGCTGATCTCACACCCAAAAATGCCTGATGGCGATAACAAAGGCCCAGGACAGAAGTAGCATCACCAGCGTCGGCGCACGCAATCCGATCAGCAACGCGGCAAGCAATGTCGTCGTCACGTCGAGACCATTGTAGACGAAGCTCGGCGCCACCAACGCCGTCAGGACGGCGGCGGGCACGGCATTCAGCGCCGCCTCCAACCGCGGCGGAATGGTCTTCATCGACTTGATCAGCAGGTAGCCGCCGGTGCGGGTCGCATAGGTGGCGAGCGCCGAGGCGAGGATGGTCAGCGTGAAAGTGATGTCCATCACGGGATCTCCGGCTCGACTTCGGGGGAGCTATGCATCTTCGCAGGCAGTGCTGCGGCGACAGCAATGCCGGCCAGTGCGCCGATCGAGACGTGCCAGGGCTCGCCGACGAAGTGATAGGCGACGATCGAGGCGATCGTGCTGGCGATCACCGTCGGCAGCCAGTTCTCCTTCTTGCGGAAGCCGAGCACCAAGCCGAGGAAGTAGACCGTCAGCAGGACATCAAGCCCCAGCGCCCTGGGATCGCCAACGAACTTGCCGAAAATCGCGCCGAGCACGGCGGTGATCTGCCAGGTGATGTAAAAGGTCAGGCCGAAGGCCATGTACCAGGCAAAACTGACCTTGTGGCCGCTCTCGGAGCGCTTGACCGTTTCGGCAAATTGCGGATCGACAAGTAGGAAGAAAGCGACAATCTTCTGGCCGAGGCGAAAATGCTCGATATGGCTGGCGATCGCCGCTGAATAGAGGATATGGCGGAAATTCACCGCGACGATCGAGGCGACGACGATCCACGGCGCGATGTTATGGCGGAAGAGCGCGATGCCGACCAACTGGCTAGCGCCGGCATAGATGGTCATGTTCATCAGCAGGATTTCGCCGATCGACAGGCCCATATTGGCCGAGACGGCGCCGAGCAGTACGCCGAAGGGAAGGGCGCTCAGAAGCGTTGGCAGCGCGGCGCGCATGCCCGAGATGATTTCGTCGCGATTCATAGACCGATCGATCCTGGGAGGATGACCGGACCTAAGCGAAAGCGTTGGGCATTACAATCGCAGCCTTGCGATAGGAGCATCAGCTTTGGTGAGGGGTTGCACAAACACTTTACGGCAGCAGAGTGGACTGCTGTCAGGAGGGCACGGCAAAAATCGACGGCATCGTCGCTGTCAGGGAGCGAGCTCCTGGACTTCGTTGCCAGGGATGAGCACTCTCGTCAGTACATCCAGCAATCCCGTGCCCAAATCATCTGGTGTGTGAACCGTCCTGCCATTGCGATAATAGCGGCTAACGTCGTATCCTATGCCAATCGCCGATAATGCGATGGATGGATCTTTCCCCAACATCGAAATCACGTGCAACAGATGGCGTTCGAGATAGTTCGCAGGATTGACGGAAAGCGTTGAATCGTCGACGGGAGCTCCGTCCGAAATGACGACGAGCGCTTTTCTTTTGTGGGGCAATTTCGCCAATCGCGATACAGCCCATTGCAACGCCTCGCCATCGACATTTTCCTTAAGGAGATCAGGTCTAAGCATGCTCCTCAGGTTCGTGAGTCTGTCCCGGGGAGCATTTTCGTCGGCGGATCGGTAGACGATATGCAGTAGTTCGCAAAGTCGGCCCGGGCTGCCGGGACGTCCGTTCCTGAGCCAGAGTTCGCGTGCGCGGCCGCCTTTCCACGACGAGGTTGTAAAGCCAAGTATTTCCACGCAGCATCCGAGACGACTGAGAAACTCCTCTGCAATATGCGTCGATGCTGCGGCAAGCAAAATGTTCTGTCCACCCATCGAACCCGAATGATCAATGAGCAGGGTGACGACAGTGTTCTTCAGTGCGTCTGCCGAAACCGAAGCGCGAACATTCGACGCGGCGTTCAATGCATGAATCTCAGCGTTCATGCGCCAGGCTTGCAGGCCTTTGTCGAATACTTGCCATGCTTGATCGCGCTCCAAACTAACCGCTGGTGTGGGTGGGACGAGCACATAGTCCAATTGCGACGACCTGATTTCCTGGTCGAAAATCGTTGTGTACGCTGCGTAGCCATCCACGCGCTTCTCAACGGGCGGCGCCGGCGGTGGTTGTTTGCCGCGAAAAAGAGACGTCCAAAAATTCATGTCGGCACACGGTTTGAGGGTGGTGGGATCGGAAACCATCCTTATACATCAGAGAGACGACATGCCATGCCAAAAGCTGCCGAGGTCGCATTTCGCAAGGTGTGTTGCTTGAAATTGCGTTGCATGGCACGCACCTAAGAGCGCGCAGCTCACAAAGCCAGAGATGAGTGAAAAGCATTCGAGGGACCTCTATGTACTATGCCATTCTCGCCTATCACGCCACCGGACTGGTCGAATCCTGGAGCCAGGAGGAAGATGCGGCTTTGATGGCGGACTTGCTGAATATTAATGATCGGCTGGTGGCGGAGAAGAAGCTCGGCCCGGCCGCCCGGCTCGGTGCCACGGCCGGTGCGGTGACGCTACGCGGGTCGGGGGCTGGCGTGGTCACCGATGGACCGTTTGCCGAAAGCAAGGAGGAATTGCTCGGCTTCTATATCGTGGATTTCCCGACGATCGAGGGGGCGATTGAGGCTGCGCGCGATCTTCAGCGCGCCAATCCGAGTGCCGTCTATGAGATCAGGCCGGTTTCGCTCTACATTCCCGGCGCATCCCTGGCCTCTACGGACGGCCGCTGAGGGAACAGGCTCACGATAGCCGAACGCCTCGCTCCTTCTCCATATTCCGCTTCCATCGGTGCTTCAGATCGCTCGGGCGGGCGCCGTGTTTTTCCTCCAGGAATTCCGCATCAAAAATTCGGTCGGTGCGGAAATGGCGGAATTCCTGGCGCAGCTCGCACCAGGCTGCCAGCAGGCGGACGGTCTCGGCATAGCCGATGATCACCGGCCAGATGGTGCGCTCGCTTTCCTCGCCGCGCTCGTTGCGGTAGCGGATGTGGATCTTGCGGCCGCTGCGGATCCAATGGCGGGTTTTGGCGATGTCGAGGCCATCGGGCGCCTGCATGGTGTTGGCCGGTGCGCCGATGGTCGGCTCGGCGATGAATGGTCGCAAATGATCCGGCACGGCTGCGGCGATCTTGGTGATCAGGTCGCGCGCGGCGTTTGCCAAAGCCGGATCGCCGCGCTGGGAAACCCACTGTGCGCCCAGAACGGCTGCCTCGATTTCGTCGGGTGTTAGCGTCAGCGGCGGCATGTCGAAATCGCTGTCGAGGATATAGCCGAGCCCGGCCTCGCCCTGGATCGGCACCCGCTGGCCGATGAGGTCGGCGACGTCGCGATAGACGGAGCGGGTGGAGATTTCGAGTTCTTCGGCCAGCGCCGCTGCCGTCACCGGGCGGCTCGAGCGTCGGAGAATCTGGATGATCTGGAACAGTCGATCGGCTCGCCGCATCAAGGGATTCCTGCTGACACCACGCTGTCAGCAGGCTTCTGCGACAACACCAGGGTCATACATCATCAAAGAGAGGACCTGTCATGAATTTCGTTTCGATCCGCATCATCACCAAGGATATCAAGCGGCTCGTGGGTTTCTACGAGACTATCCTGGGCCTGAAGCCGGTCTGGCTTACGGAAGAATTCGCCGAATTGCCGACGCCATCCTGCACGATTGCGGTGGGCAGCGAGCGCACCATGGCGCTGTTCGGCCAGGGTGCCGCCCATGGCGCCGACAATCATACTGTTATCGTCGAATTCCTCGTCGAGGATGTCGATGGTGACTATGCAAGGATGAAGCAGGGGGGCTCAGAAGTCGTGCAGGAGCCGACCACCATGCCCTGGGGCAACCGGTCGCTGCTCTTCCGCGATCCGGACGGCAATCTCGTCAATCTGTTTACACCGGTCGCGGAGCCAGCGCTCACCAAATATGCCATCAAGCGGTGACGGCAGACCTTTCAGTCTGCCCCCGATGTCGTGTTACCATCGGGGCAGATGAAGCGTCGGCACGAGAGGAACGCCATGCCAAAGATCGATGTTGCAAGCGTCCCGAAGGTCAAAGGCTCAGGCTATCCGAAAGAGTTCCAGGCGCCCCTGGCGGATCGTATCCGGCAGCGGCTGGGCAATGCTGGCGGGCTCAAGGATTTCGGCGTCAATCTCATGCATCTGCCGCCCAGCGGCTGGTCGAGCCAGCGGCACTGGCATTCGCATGAGGACGAATTGGTCTATGTGCTGGCAGGCGAACTGGTGCTGGTCGAGGACGATGGCGAGACGCTGCTTCGCGCCGGCGATTGTGCGGCCTTTCCGAAGAATACCGGCAATGGCCATCACATGATCAACCGGTCCGATGCGGTCGCCATCTATCTCGAAGTCGGCTCACGATGGCCGGAGGACATGACGACCTGTTCGGATATCGATATGAAAAGCGCCAATGCCGATGGCCGGTTCGTGCACAAGGATGGCAGGCCGTACAAGGATGGTTGAGGACACTCTCCTTCTCCGATCGGGAGAGGAGAGGCGCCTCACATTTTCTGCCGCTTCATCTGGTAAGTATGTTCTTCTGCCGGGAAGGTGCGCGCCTTGACCTCGGCCGCATAGGCTTCCGCCGCTGCGGAAATCTCCGGCGCCAGATTGGCGAAATGCTTGACGAAGCGGGGCTTGAAGCCGGTGAAGATGCCGAGCATGTCGTCGCTGACCAGGACCTGACCATCGCAGGCCGCGGTGGCGCCGATGCCGATCGTGGCGGCCCGGACATTGGCGGTGATTTCGCGCGCCAGCGTCTCGACCATGCCTTCCATGACGATGGAGAAGGCGCCGGCCTCGTCGATCGCCCTGATGTCACGGCGGATTTTCTCGGCTTCGGCATCGCTGCGGCCGAGCGAGCGGTAGCCGCCGGTGGCGTTGACCAATTGCGGCATCAGCCCGACATGGCCGCAGACGGGAATGCCGCGCTGGCTGAGGAATTGCACGCTCTCGGCCATTTCCTCGCCGCCTTCCATCTTCACGGCCGAAGCGCCCGTCTCCTTCATGACGCGGGCGGCGACGCGAAAAGCCTGTTCCTTCGATTCCTGATACGAACCGAACGGCAGGTCGACGATGACGCAGGCATCCTTGGAGCCGCGCATCACAGCTTGTCCATGATTGATCATCATGTCGAGCGTCACCTGCACGGAGGAGTCATAGCCGTAGATGACCATGCCCAGGCTGTCGCCGACCAAGAGCACGTCGCAATGCGGATCGAGGAGTTTGGCGATCGGCGCGGTATAGGCGGTCAGCATGACGATCGGTCGTTCACCCTTAAGCGCCTGGATGGAGGCGGCGGTGCGGCGCTTCTGCTGTGGCTGGACGCTCATGGGACTTCTCCGATTTTCAGCGCATGTGGGCAGTCAGGATACGGTTATCAAGCAGCTTGGTCGTGCCGAAGCGGACGAACAGCAGCAAGAGGACGGGCGAGGGGCCGATCGTTTCGAGAGGCGCAAGCGTCTCGGGATCGCGCAGCGCGATCACTTCGGGTTTCGCCAGTGCTTCAGTAGCGACGAAGGCAGTGAGGCGGGCTTCGATTTCGGCGGGATCGCGATAGCCCTGCGCCAGCAGGCGCTCGGCTTCGTCGAGCGCTTTCGGCACGATCGCTGCTGCCCGGCGTTCTTCCGGTGAGAGATAGACGTTGCGGGATGACTCAGCGAGACCATCGGCTTCGCGCATCGTCGGCATGCCGATCACCTCGACCGGTTCGGCAAGATCCTCGACCATGCGCTTGATAATCCTGAGCTGCTGGTAATCTTTCTCGCCGAAATAGGCGCGGTCGGGCTGGACGATGTTGAAGAGTTTGGTGACGACGGTGGCGACGCCGGCGAAATGGCCAGGCCGAACCTCGCCCTCCAGCATGCGGCCGAGGGTGGGCACGTCGACCACGGTCTGCATCGGTCGCGGATACATGTCTTCGACGCCAGGCGCGAAGAGGAAATCGACGCCGCCGGCGAGAAGCATGGCGCTGTCGCGCGGCATGTCGCGCGGATATTTGCCAAGATCCTCGTTGGCGCCGAATTGCAGCGGATTGACGAAAATCGAGGCGACGACGACTTCGTTCTCCGCCCGGGCGCGTTTGACCAGCGACATGTGGCCGTCATGCAGGTAGCCCATGGTCGGCACAAGGCCGATCGACTTGCCGGCGTGGCGGAAAGGCCGCAAGTGCTCGCGCATCGCGGTGATGGTGGAAACGATTTGCAATGACCCCTCCCTGGCGCCGATCGCGGGCAAATGATTACATGCTGCATTGCAAAAACACAACGGCGCGGCAAGCCCGATTGGCTATCTAAATATCGTTTTGCCTATATTTTTACCAATCGGTAAAAACATGCAAAAAGCGCATGGCACCCATGCCAGCGGGCCCCTTACTCCGGCCGATAAGGTGATATATCTATTGATCATCGACGGACGGGGCGTTGCCCAGTCCGAAGAATGAGTTTCGGTCGCAAGACCAGACGAGTTCATGTCGAAAGGATTTGCCTGGCCACTCCTCCTCCCAGGCCGGTAAATCCGGACATGATATTGTCTTCCTCGGGCACTCCTCCTCCCAGCCCCGGGAAGACTGGTCAGCTTTGCTGATCAAGGCGGTGCCCTCCTCCTCCCGGCACCGCCTTTTTTATTGCCGATTTTTCGACGGCGGCATTTTTCCGGGTTTCATTGCGTGAGCTAGGGACGAAGAATTTTCGCGTCGGTGCGCTGACCGAAACACCTTCTGCCTATCGCCTCAGCTCAATCGTCACCCAGCCGTTCATCCAAGTCGTGCGCATGTGCTTCAGCCCGGCGCCATTGTAGGCCGAAATCACTTTCCAGCGTTGCGAGGCCAGAATGCCCGAAAGTACGACCGTGCCGTGATCGGAGAGATGCCGCACCAATTCGGGCGCCAGCTTCATCAACGGTCGGGCCAGGATATTGGCGATGATGAGGTCGAACGGGCTGTTTTCCCGGAAAATGCCGTGGTGAAAGCCCGGCGCGGTGGCGAATTTGATGCCGCTGGCGACGCCGTTGATGCGCGCGTTGTCGCGCGCCACGCGGACGGCGACGGGGTCGATGTCGGTGGCGACGACAGGTATGCGTGCCAGGCGATAGGCAGCGATTGCCAGCACGCCCGAGCCTGTCCCTAGGTCAAGTGCGTTCCTGACTCTGCGTGACTTCAGCACATCGCCGATCATGTCGAGGCAGCCGGCCGTGGTGCCATGATGGCCGGTGCCGAAGGCCTGGCCGGCCTCGATCAGGATGCCGATATCGCCCGGACCGACCTTTTCGGCGTCATGGCTGCCATGGACCAGAAAGCGGCCGGCGCGAACCGGCTTCAGGCCTTCGAGCGACTTGGCGATCCAGTCGATGTCGGGCAAGGCCTCGCGCTGGATGGACAGGTGGGGAAATTGCTCGTTGATCAAGGCGCCAAAGCGGACCGCAAGTTCGGCCTCTTCATCGGCGGTCATGTAGATCGAGGCTTCCCAGATCTCATTGACCTCGTCGATCTCCTGCGTGGCGATTGCACGGTCCTCCTCGCCGAACAGGTCGGAGAGTGCGTCGAACACATCTGCGGCCCCGGTTTCGGACGTCGTTACATAGAGGCGGATTTCACTCACGGCAGGGCCTTTCCAGCCTGGGGCTTTGAGGCTCAAGAGCCTTTCATTCGGTCGTGAAGGCTCTAATTTTTCGCGATCAGGTTTTCAAGCTTCTTCTCGGCGACATCCGGGTTCTCGCCATAGGTGATCGTGCCGGAGAAGCGGCCCTGGCGATCGAGCAGGAAGACGGAGGCCGTGTGATCCATGGTATATTCACCATACGGCTGTTTGGGATCGGTCGGCACCTTCTTGAAGTAGACCTTGAAACCGCGCGCCATGTCCTCGACCTTCTTCGGGTCGCCGGAAATGCCGACAATCCGGTCGGTGACATTGGTGAGATAGGTCTTCAGCGCATCCGGCGTGTCACGGTCCGGATCGATGGAGATGAAATAGGCCTGCAGCTTGTCCTTGCCTGGATCGACCTTGTTCATCCAGCCCGCCAGTTCATAGACCGTCGTCGGGCAGATTTCCGGGCAATTGGTGAAGCCGAAGAACAAAGCCGTCGGCTTGCCGCGGAAGGCTTGTTCGGTGATCGGGGCGCCGTCCTGGCGGGTCAGCGAGAACGGCACCCCCCAGGGTTCGTTCGACAAGGCGGTCGCTTCGGTATTGACCTGGTTCCAGAGCCAGAAGAACAGGCCGGCCATGACGGCGGCGAGCACGATGAGGACGATGCGTACGGCTTTCATTTCCTTACCCAGTAGCGGAACGGACCGCTCTTCTAGCGATGATAGTCTCCGGGGGCAAACCCGGCATCATCAAAATCGCGTGTTTCGCAGGCTGCGGCGATCAGCAGCAATATAGGATGCCACTCCGCAGCCGGACAGGGGCGGGCCTCTGGAGTTTGTTGTATTTTATCAAATTCGTTAACCGATACTTCAGGCGCCTGGGAAATCCCTCGCGTTGCAAAGGCGTGTATTTCAGCGAAAATTCGGCCTTGCATGACAAAAGCTTCGCAGATCGTCGTTAACGGGATCGCAGCTTTTGCCGCATAGCATGATGTGGATTCGGGGGCCATTCATGTCATCGCATGCAATCAAAACCAAACGCACAATTTCTGTGAACCAGCGGCTTTTGACGCTGGGTGCCGCGGGCCTCGTCGGCCTCGCCATCATGGTCGGCGCCAGCTGGTACCAAACCGACAAGGCCTCATCCGCGCTTGCCGACGAACAGGTGACCCGTGATCGGATCAAGGACGTCAACGAGTTGCGCGTCGCCAATCTCAAGCTGGTGCTCGCCGCCAATGATGCGATGATCGACCGCGACAATCGCGATGTCGGGCCTGAGCGGATGAAGATCATCACAGATTCCATCTCGGTGCTCCGCGCCAAGGCGTCGGCAGTTTCGACGCTGGCCGCGATGGCCGGCAAACCGGAGCTGACCAGCGCCTACGACGCCGATATCAGCACGCTCAATGATGTTATCGCGGTCAAGCTGCCGAAGCTGATCGCAGCCGGAGCAAGCAAGGAGCAGCTTGGCGAAATCGACGATGCCGTCGATGGCGCCGGCGCCCGCGTATCGCAGTTGTTCGACCAGTTGACCGAAGCGGGCGAAGTCGTCGGCGATGATGCGGCGCACGAAGTCGGTCATGAATCGCAGATGACGCTAAAGATTCAGATCATTGTCGGCCTCCTGGGTGCCCTGGTGTTTGCCGGGCTTTTCCGCATGAATTCCGTTGCCATCCGCAAGGGCGTGACGGCGATCCGCGACAGCCTTGAGCGGATTCGAAACGACGAACTCGATACGCCGGTCGAGGGCAGGGAGCGCGGCGACGAGTTCGGCGCCATGGCACTGTCTGCCGAAAGCCTGCGCCTGTCGGCGTTGGAAAAGCGCGCGCTCACCGAGACATCGCGTCGGGATCGCGAGCGCAACGATGCGGACCGCGCCGCGCACGAAGCCGCCAAGCTCGAAGAAGAGACTCAAATCCGCTTCGCCGTCGATTCGCTCGCGACAGGCCTTTCGCATCTTGCCGACGGCGACCTGACGATAGCGCTTCGCCAGCCGTTCCGCTCCGATCTGGAGCGCGTGCGCGGGGATTTCAATCGCGCCATCGAAAAGCTGCAGTCGGTGATCGGCGAGGTCAAGTCCAATACCGGCTCGATCGAGGCCAATGCCCAGCAGATGCGCAGCGCCGCCGACGATCTCGCCAAGCGCACCGAACAGCAGGCCGCTTCACTCGAAGAAACCTCTGCGGCACTCGAAGAAATCACGTCGACCGTGCGCAACTCCTCGGCCCGCGCCGACGAAGCCAACAAGATGGTCAACGGCACGCGCAGCAATGCGGCCGAATCGGGCCGTGTCGTCTCCGAGGCGATGGCGGCGATGGAGCGCATCGAAGGCGCCTCCAAGGAGATCGGCAAGATCATCAACGTCATCGACGAGATCGCCTTCCAGACCAACCTTCTGGCGTTGAACGCCGGGGTCGAGGCGGCGCGCGCCGGCGAAGCCGGCAAGGGTTTTGCCGTCGTTGCCCAGGAAGTGCGCGAACTCGCCGGACGGGCTGCAGGTGCGGCCAAGGACATCAAGGCGCTGGTGGCGCGGTCGAGCGAGGAAGTGCGCACCGGCGTGCAGCTGGTCACCGCCACGCGAGACAAGCTCAGCCATATCGTCGAGGACGTCTCGAAGATCAACGAACTGGTGAGCGAGATCGCCACGGCTGCCAACGAGCAATCGACCGGTATCCAGGAAATCAACACGGCCATCGGCCAGATGGACCAAATGACGCAGAAGAACGCGGCCATGGTCGAGGAGACCAATGCCGCCAGCCACACGCTGGCGCAGGATGCCGGCAATCTGACGGTGCTGATGAAACAGTTCCAGATGGCCGAATCCGCATCCTCGCAGCTCAGAGCCGTGCCAAAGCCGGTTACCCAGGCCTCCAAGCCGAAGGTTTCCCCAGCCCGCCATCTCGTCGACAAGCTAGCCGGCGCCTTTCAATCCAAACCCGCCCCCGTCGCCGCCAGCGCCGGCTCAAACTCCAACAACTGGGAAGAGTTCTGATCATGAACATGCAGATCAAGCAGTCCGGCTCGCATCTCGAAATCGTGTCGTTCCATCTCGGCGATCAGGAATTCTGTATCGACATCATGGCGATCCGCGAAATTCGCGGCTGGGCGCCGGTCACCCCGATGCCGCACACGCCGAACTACGTTCTCGGCCTCATCAACCTGCGTGGCGCCGTCATCCCGGTCATCGACATGGCCTGCCGGCTGGGCATGAAGATGACCGAGCCCTCCGAGCGCTCGGCGATCATCGTCACCGATATCGGCGGCAAGCTGGTCGGCCTGCTGGTCGAACAGGTTTCCGACATGATGACGATCAAGAACGAAGACCTGCAGCCGCCGCCGGAAATCATCCCGGAAGCCCAGCGCGCCTTCTGCCGCGGCATCGTGGCGCTGGAAAAGTCGATGGTCTGCTTCCTCAACCTCGACACGGTCATCGCCGACGAGTTGAAGCAGGCGGCGTAAGGGCTCGGCTGAGCAATCTTGGAACTCTCGCTGCTGCGTCTCAATGGGGCGCGGCGGCACTTCGATTTTGAGATTTCGGCTGCGACAGTCAGTCTATCAGTAGTGAAAACGACATTGTGCGATTAGAAGCGCATCTTCTGTCGGTCGATAGACGAGGCGAAGCTCCTGGTCTATCCGCCGTGACCACCAGCCCGTGAGTTTTCCGCGCAGTGGTTCAGGCTTACCAATCCCCTGAAACGGTGTGCGTTGTGCTTCCGCGATGAGCGAATTGATCCGCGCCAGCATCTTCCTATCCGTGGCCTGCCAGGAGAGATAATCCTCCCAGGCCACTTCATGGAAAATCAGCTTCATTTCAGAAGCTCGTGCTCATGCCCATTCTCGCCGGAGTCCAAATCTCGCACGGCCTTCAACAGCCGCTCGGCATTATGAGGGTTCTTTAGGAGGTACTGCGTCTCTTCGTAAGAGGCGAAGTCTTCCAGCGATATCAGGACTGCTGCAGGTTTGCCGCGCTCACGGGTAATAAGCAGCGGTGCATGATCCTCGGCGACCTCGTCGAGCCGGGCCGCTAAGTTTTTTCGGAGATCGCTGTAAGATGTCGAACGCATAAAGATTTTGTACTCAAATAAGTACAATAAGCAAGTATCACGTCACTCCGGCTTGCCTTTCGTCCACGTCACCTGCTGTCCGTATAGCGGCACCGTCGAGATCGCCATCTTGGCCGAGCCGTTCACCACCTGGCGTGAATGGATGAGATAGATCAGCGTGTCGTTGGTCTTGTCGTAGATGCGGGTGACGATCAGCGATTTCCAGATCAGCGACAGGCCGGCGCGGAACACTTCTTCGCCGCCGCGACCGAGTTCGATGTCGCCGACGGTGATCGGGCCGGTCTGGCGGCAGGCGATCGAGGAATTGGAGGGGTCCTCAAACCAGTTGCCCTTGCGCAGCCGGTCGATGACGCTGCGGTCGAAATAGGTGACATGGCAGGTGACGCCCTGGACCTTGGGGTCCTGCACCGCGTCGACGAGAATGTCGTTGCCGGTCCAGTCGACACCGACCTTGCCGACTGTCTCGGCGGATTCTGCGCTCGTGCAGCCGGCAAACAGCGCCAGTGCCGTCAAAATTGCTCGAATTCCCATGTGCATGGTGAAGCTCCCTGTCCTGCGTGAATTGCCATCGCTGCTGACGTGGCGGCGCGGATTGCCTAAGTCAAGGGCTGCTTACTGGCGTGATTCGATTGCGCAATGCTCCCATTGCGGGCAAGGCTGTGAGCGATATGATAGCAGCGACTCAAAAAGCATTTTCGGGGGTTACATGTACAAGAAGTGGACTGCGGAATTTCTCGGCACATTCTGGCTTGTCTTCGGCGGTTGCGGCAGCGCCGTGATCTCGGCGGCGTTTCCGAGCGTCGGCATCGGCCTGCTTGGCGTCTCGTTCGCCTTCGGGCTCACGGTGATGACCATGGCCTATACGGTGGGTGGCATTTCGGGCGGGCACTTCAATCCGGCTGTGACGGTGGGGCTCGCCGCAGCCGGCCGTTTCCCGATATCCGGCGTGATTCCCTATATCATCGCCCAGGTGATCGGCGCGATCGTAGGTGCTGCGGTGCTGTACCTGATCGCCAGCGGCAAGGCGGATTTCACGGCCGGCGGCTTTGCGGCCAATGGCTATGGTGATCATTCTCCCGGCAAATATGGGCTGCTGTCCGCCTTCGTCGCTGAGGCCGTCCTGACCTTCATGTTCCTGATCATCATTCTCGGCAGCACGCATGGCCGGGCGCCGGTGGGCTTTGCGCCGATCGCCATCGGGCTTGGCCTGACGCTGATCCACCTGATTTCGATCCCGGTGACCAATACGTCGGTCAACCCGGCACGTTCGACCGGTCCGGCGCTGTTTGCCGAAGGCGGCTGGGCGATCGGCCAGCTCTGGCTGTTCTGGCTTGCCCCGATCCTCGGCGCACTCATTGCCGGCGTGGTCTGGCGGGCGCTGGCAGAGCGGGACTGATACGAGTTTTGCGCATGTCTTTATCCCGAAACCGGTGACCACTTTCGGGAGACATGCGTTATGACACTTGGTTGCCGGCGATGCTGAGATTTGCATAGTCGCCGGCGCCATCCTTGGCGAGGTCGCCGGAGACCTTGTCCGCCCAGCGGAAACCGGCAATCGCCACATCGGAAATGTCCGAGAACTGGTTGTCGCGGATCATTGCTGTACCTGCGTTCTCGACGACACTGACGGCACAGCCGACCGGCGCCTTGCGCACGACATTGCCGCTGACATTGACATTGCGCAGATAGGGACCCCAGCCGAGCTGCAGGCCCCAGAGCGGCACGTTTTCCACCACATTGCCCGAAATCACCGCATCGGCCTCCGCCGAAATGCCGATGCCGAAATACTGGCCGTCTTCCTGATAGGGAGCGTCGGAATGCAGGTTGCGGACGATGTTGCCGGAGATGATCGCCAGCCGGCCGCCTTCGTTGAAATTGGTCGACGAAATGCCGTTGGCGGCGCCATCGACGAGGTTGCCGGTGATGACGGCGCCTTCGAAGCCGAATTCCGAATAGATCGCCATTTCCCCGGAATTCAGGCATTTGTTGCCGGAAATCTGGATATTCGAGCCGGCGTTGGAGCGCACGGCGGTGAAGGCGCAGTCGCTGATCTGGTTGTCCGAGACGATGACGTCGTCGGCACGAAAAATGTTGATGCCGTTGCCGTTCTGGCCGGTGCCGCCGCCCTTCGCGGCAATCCGCTCGACGCGATTGTTCGTAACGATCGTGCCGTCACGGCCCTTGGTCCAGCGATGAACGAGGATGCCGCCATTGCCGCAATCGCTGACATGGTTCGAGCGGATCTCGAAATCCGAACATTCCACCGCGTAGATACCGGATTCGGCCGCGCCCGAAATCCTGTTGTCGGCGAGCCGGCCGGAGGAACGCTCCGACCAGATGGCGAATTTGGAGGCGCCGAGAATCTCGCAATTGTCGATGCTGAGATCCGGCACATCGCGCAGCGTCAGAAGCCCCGGCTGGTCATCATTGAGCCAGCGATTGGCACCGTCGATGACGAGATTGGAAAGCTGCAGCCGCTTGGTGCCGAGGGCATTGAGGAATTTGCCGTCGCCGGTATAGGCAAGCCTGGTGGCGCCGGCCACGCCTTCGATGCGGACATTTTCCGGCAGGTCGATATCGGCGATCCGGTAGATGCCGGGCGGCAGGAAGATCGGCACATTGCGGCGCGAGGCATCCGCCAGCATCAGCGAAAAAGCTTTTGCCGCCGGGTCGAGCGCATTCGGCTGAACACCATAGTCGCCGGGCGACAGCGAGCCGCGGAAATCCGCCGCGGCCATCAATGACGGGTTGCCGGCCTTGGCCATTGCCGGCAGGGTGGCGGCAATGCCTGCTAAGAACGCGCGTCTCGATATCGAAGCTCTCATCGTCATGCCGGAAACGAGCAAGCGGCGTGCCAGGAGATATGTTCCGGAACAGGACATCGCCTTGCCGCCGGACATGTGTTAAGGCGCTTTCGAAGCAATGGCAGAGGGTGGCTGATGGGCAAGGGGCGGATCGAGGCATTTTCGGACGGGGTGATTGCGATCATCATCACCATCATGGTGCTGGAACTGAAAACGCCGCATGGTCCGGAACTGCATGACCTCCTGGCGCTCTGGCCGGTCTTTCTCTCCTATGTGCTGAGTTTCATGTATGTGGGCATCTACTGGAACAATCATCACCACATGTTCCACGCGGTGAAGAATGTCACCGGCGGGGTGCTGTGGGCCAATCTGCATCTGCTGTTCTGGCTGTCGCTGACGCCCTTCACCACGGCCTGGATGGCCGAAGACCATTTCGAGAGCCTGCCGGTCGCGCTTTATGGTCTTGTGCTGGCGCTTTGCGGTGCGGCCTATACGATCCTGATGCGGGTGCTGCTGCATCATCATGCCAAGGACAGCCAGTTGGCACGCGCCGCCCAGGGTGATCACCGGGATTGGCTGTCGGTGATCGCCTATGCGATCGGCATCGCGCTTGCTTTCGTCGTGCCCTATGTCAGCCTTGCCATCTATGCGCTCGTGGCGCTCGTCTGGCTGATCCCGAGCCGCCGCTTCGAACATATCCTCCGCTCCGAGAACGCGTAGAGCCGGCGGCAAGCCCCGCGCCAGATGCCTGTGGCATGCCGGATAGGCATTCACGCGCGCGGATTCACCATGGCCAGATCCTTTTCCCGACTGCTGTTCGTAGGCTCTACCCTCATCGTCCTTGCGGGTTGCACCGCCGACGACCGAACAGGGCAATTCCTCAACGACGTCAACGTCTACGACACCGGTTCCATGGACGCGGAACGGTTCGCACGCCAGACCTATCCCGTCTGGAACCGGACCGGCCCCTACAAGGAGCGCGATCTCTTCCGCGAAGAGCAATACACCACCAACCACAAGCGCTATGTCCGCTCTCAGCCTGAAAACATCCCCGTCTATACGTCCGATGACGGCGATACCGAGGGCACGCATCTGGATCCCGGCGTGTCGGCCAGCGATATCGATCCGCAGCCGAAACGGAAAGTGATCTACAAGCGCGTCGAGACCGACACCAGCATGGTGACGCAATCGATCCCGACGACCAGTGTCGCACTCTACGACAAGGTCGACGATGCCGGCCATTGGCTGCCGCCGATCCCGACCGAGGACGTGGCGTCGAAATATCTGCGCGCCGAAGTCGACTATCCCTCCAGCGAGCGGCCCGGTACGATCGTGGTCGACACCGCGACCCGGCATCTCTACCTGATCCTCGGCCATGACCGGGCGATGCGCTATGGCGTCGGCATCGGCCGCCTGGGCTATGCCTGGAAGGGTCGCGGCGTGATCCAGTACAAGCGCGAATGGCCACGCTGGACGCCTTCGGACAATTACGTCTCCGAAAAG
Organism: Rhizobium sp. P2_G2; assembly: GCF_056403555.1. Classification (NCBI taxonomy): domain Bacteria; kingdom Pseudomonadati; phylum Pseudomonadota; class Alphaproteobacteria; order Hyphomicrobiales; family Rhizobiaceae; genus Rhizobium; species Rhizobium sp. P2_G2. The sequence continues at coordinate 16,577 of NZ_JBFUFF010000065.1, read as the reverse complement.
CCCGACATGAAGATGTTCTCCGCCTCCTATGGCGGTCTGGTCGGCGGCATCAAGAACCCGCTCGGGGCGCGCGCGCTCTATATCTATGCCGGCGGCAAGGACACGTTGTTCCGCGTCCATGGCACGCCGGACTGGAAATCGGTCGGCAAGCAGGCCTCGTCGGGCTGCATCCGCATGTTCAACCAGGATGTCATCGACCTCTACGGCCGCGTCAAGGACGGCGCGACGATCATTGTCGAGTGATTGAATAGCTTGACTGCAAGGCCGCTCCTGTTCGCCGGATTGCCTCTGGACGTCGGCCTCGGCTTCGCTATTACATAGAGCTTCCGTAACACTCGAATTGCGAGCTCATGGACTCAACGCACCTGTTCGAACTGGTGATTGCCATGTTCATGGCGATCATCGCGCTGCATTACGTTGCCGAACGGCTGGGATTGCCGCCATCGGTGGCGCTGCTTTCGGGCGGGGCGCTGCTTGCCTTCCTGCCTGGCCTGCCGACGATCACGGTCGATCCCGGCCTCGTGCTCGTCATCTTCCTGCCACCGCTTCTGATGGATGGCGCATGGGCGATCGCGCTTGGCCGGTTGCGCCGGCATGTATTCGGTATCGCCTCGCTGGCGATCGGTGCCGTGTTTTTCACGTCTGCCGTCGTTGCCGTGGTGACGCATCTGTTGTTTCCAGCACTGCCTTGGGCGGCCTGTGCCGTGCTGGGCGCAGTCGTTTCGCCGCCCGATGCGATTTCCGCCCGCGCCGTGCTGCAGCGGGTGAGACTGCCGCGGCGGCTGCAGATCCTGCTCGAAGGCGAAAGCCTGCTCAACGATGCGAGCGGCCTGGTGCTCTTCCGTTTCTCGGTCGCTGCAGTCGTCACCGGTGTCTTCAGTACTGCCGATGCCGTGGGAAGCTTTTTCCTGCTGGCGGTTGGCGGCGCGCTTGTCGGCATCGCCGTGGGCACGGTCTGGGTCTTGTTCGTCCGTCGCCTGAGCGACGAATATCTGATCATCGCCACCACGACCTTATTGGGCTGGGTGTCCTATCTGCTCGGCGAAATGCTCGGTGTCTCCGGCGTCATCGCCACCGTCACCGTCGGCCTGATCGCCGGTTGGTATCAGCACACGCTGCTTTCGGCCGCGACCCGCATGCGCGGCACATCTTTCTGGACGGTGATCATCTTCCTGATGGAGGCGGCGGTTTTCATCCTGATCGGGCTCTCCTTGCGCGGCGTCGTCGAGCGCGGCGGCGGCTTCGGCGTGGTGCTGGCAACCATGGGCGGGCCGATCCTGGTGATCCTGCTCGCGCTGACGCTGGCGCGCTTTGCCTGGGTGTTCGGGTCCGACCTGGCGATCGCGCTTTGCAATGCGCTGGGTCTTAAGCGTTACAAGCCGCTTGGCGCCCGCGGCTCCACCGTGCTTGGCTGGGCGGGCGTGCGCGGCGTCGTCACTCTGGCGCTGGCGCTCAGCTTGCCCGAGGGCTTTCCCGGCCGCGACTTCATCCTGGTGACATCGTTCGCCGTCATTCTCGGCACCGTGCTCATCCAGGGCACGACGCTGGGCCGCGTGATCGACTGGGCACGGCTGAGCGAGCCGCAGTCGGAAAAGCCGAAGATGAGCATGAGCCAGGCGGAGGCGTCGATGGCGCAGGCGCAGTTCGCCACCGTCCAAAGCCACGCTTACGACAGCGACGGCACGCTCATCCATCCGCAATTGCTGGAGCGCTATCAGCGGCGGGCCGTGGCAATCGTCGACTATGCAGAACGGACGGAGCATTACACGCCCATGCTGCAGGCGCATTTCGACGTCGTCCTCGCGGCAGTCGCCACTGGACGACGCGAACTCATTCGATTGCACCGCGCAGGCGATATCGATGACGAAACATTGCACGAATTGGAACGCGATCTCGACCTTGAGGAACTGACGGCGATTTCGGCCAAGTCGTAATCGTGCCTAACCAATGTCCTTAAGATGAGCCGGTAGCAGCAACCGACTTTCGCTTTGCGACAGGGCGACGCACCTCCTATAAATGATCGGCATGGAAATAGATCGTTTCGGTCCATTCACGCTCGACGTGCGCCGCGGGGTGCTCCTGCGCCAGGGATCGCCGATTGCCGTCAATCAACGCGCGCTCGCCATTCTGGGGGAACTCGCTGCGGCCAAGGGAGAGGCCGTGAGCAAATCGCAATTGCTTGCCAATGCCTGGCCCGATGTGCTGGTCGAGGAAAATAACCTGACGGTCCAGATTTCTGCGCTGAGAAAATCGCTCGGCAAAACCGATGAGGGCGAAGACTGGATCGTCACTGTGCCGCGGTTTGGATACCGCCTCGCGTTGCCGGATACGGCCCGGCAATCATCTTCGTCTGAGTTCGACAAGCCTCGCTTGGCCGTGCTGCCATTCACCGAGCCGAGGAGCGATCCCGATGCCGCCTATTTCGCCGAAGGGGTTGTCGGCGACATCATCACCGCACTCAGTCGCTTCAAGAGTTTTGCGGTTGTCGCCCGTAGCGCGTCTTTCCATCTGCGAGGCGCGTCTGCCCAGGAAGCCTCAAACAGGCTTCAGGTCCGCTATGTGCTGCAGGGAAGTGTCCAGCGCGAGAGGGATCGTATACGGATTTCTGCCGAACTCGTCGATGGCACTGATGGCCGCCAGTTGTGGGCAAGGCGGTATGACGGCTCGATCGACCAGATCTTCGATTTCCAGGACAGGATCGCCGAAGATGTCGTCGCGCTGATCGAACCGAACATTCAGCGCGCTGAGATTTTGCGCGCCAGAACCGAGCGACCCGGAAGCATTGCCGTCTACGACATCTATCTGCAGGCGCTGGCTTTGATATCCACCGAGTCGGAGCAGGATAACGCCGCGGCATTCCTTCTTCTTCAAAAGGGATTGGCACTTGCGCCCGATAATGCTCTGCTTTTGGCGCATGCCGTCTGGGCGATCGAGCATCGGACGACAATGGGCTGGCCCGCCTTGACCGCCGACGACCGCGGGCTATGCATCGAATTCATCCACCACGCCCTTCGCCATGCGGATGGCGATGCGATCGTGATGGCGCATTGCGGCATAGCGCTGCTGCAGACGGCGAAGGATTATCGATGGGGCATGTCGGTCATTCAGTCGGCTGTCGAGGTCAATCCCAACAATCCGATGGTCGTCGTCAGGGCAGGGGTGGCGCATCTGCATTGCGGCAGCGTCGAGCAGGCGCTCGACTTCTTCCAGCGTTCCAGCCTGCTGGGCCCCGGCGATCCGGGCGCGCATTTCGCCCTCTCCGGCATGGGGCATGCTCATCTTATCCTCGGCAATTTTGAGGAGGCCATAGTGTGTGCCGGGCGGGCTCTGGCGAGCAATCCCAATTTCGACCCTGCGCTCTGGGTATTGATTGCCGCCAACGCGCATCTCGGACGGCTTGACGAGGCGCGTCATTGTCTCGGAAGGCTGCGCAAAATGTCGCCGGCGGTTACGCTTGAAAGCATCGAGGCCGGTCAACCTGCTTTGCATCGAGGCCGCGTCGAAACGCTGCTCGAAGGTCTTCGCCTGGCAGGCTTGCAATAGGTATTCCGCAGCCGGTCTTCACAACAATTAGCAATTATTAGGCGACGGCTGAAGGACATTTCATCCGCGCCGACCGATGCTCTCTCCTGTCATCGAACAGGGAGGCCATCATGATCACCACGCTGACCATATTGTCGCTCGACCAGGGCAAGATCTACCGCCCGGAGCCTGTTCCGGTCGAGGACATCGATCTCGATGCGATCGCCGCTCGCCACATTTCCAAGGTCGGATTGCCTGTCATACGCGCCTGGCCGGACCCTGGAAGACTTAACCGGGTGTTTCGAGTTTCAAGCGGCGCTCTCGAGCACCTCGGCGGTCTGTTGCTCAGGCTATGCTTTCGGCGACGGTCTGTTGGCGAAATTGGATCGTAGCAATCCCGGCGTCCTGTGCGTTCGTCTTCGCTCATGCTTTGCCACAGATCATCTCGACGCCGGCTGCGGCCAGCGCCCTGAGGCTTGCCTCACTGTCGCCGGCGCGCGAGCGCACTGCCAGCGAATGCATGATGGCGGAGGTGAGCTTCGCCAGCATCCTCGGATCGGTGCCTTTGGGCAGTTCACCCTTCTCGACAGCCAGTTCCAAACGTGATTCAATTTTTGCGTCGAACTCATTGAGACTGCGACGTAAAACCTCCTGGACGCGGGAGTGCTGCACCGATTCCACCGTCGCCGTGCCGATCAGGAAACAGCCGCGCGGGCCGGATATGCCGTGCAGGTAGATGACAAGCGCGGTGTCGTAGATATTGGCGATGTTGTTGCGGATCGGCAGTGACGGGTCGAGCGCCTTGTCCAGGGCTATGTTGCTGTCGGCCCGGTAGCCCTCCAGCGTGTCCACATAAAGGTCCAGCTTGTCGCCGAAAGCGCCATAGAGGCTGGGCCGGTTGAGTTCGGTGGCTTGGCTGAGATTGTCCAGCGATGCTCCGGTGAAGCCGCGGTCCCAGAATACCTCCCTTGCACGGCTGATTGTCTTCGCCGCATCGAAGGCGCGCGGCCGGCCGCGTTTCTTTTCGTCCTTCATAATTGTACCGCCTCGCATAAAATTCTTGACCAAATCAATTTTATGCGAAATAGTACAAATGTTCAATCGCAATGGCGCGGTGTGATCCGCGCGGGAGAGGAACGATGAAGCTCTACATGCATGCCGCGGCCTGCTCGATGTCGCCGCACATTATCAGCCGCGAACTCGGCCTCGATATCGAACTGGTGACCGTCGACCGGCAGACGCACAGGACGAGCCGCGGCGAGGATTATCTGGCGATCAATGGCAACGGCTATGTGCCGGCGCTGATGCTTGATGACGGCAAGGTGCTGACCGAAGGGCCGGCGATTGCGCAATTCCTGGCCGACAGCACGCCCGAAGGCACGCGCATGCTGCCGCCCTCGGGCACGTTTGCCCGCAGCGAAATCCAGTCCTACCTGAACTTCATCACCTCGGAACTGCACAAGCCGATGGCGATGTTGTTCAACGCGGCGCTGGCGGGGGCGCATGACGGTATCCGAGGCACGGTGGAGAAGCGGCTCGCTTGGATGAGCGACAGGATGGCCGGCCCTTACCTGACCRGCGAGGCCTTTACCGTCGCTGACGCCTATCTGTTTGTCTGCCTGAACTGGGCGCCCTGGATCGACATCGACATGGACCGCTGGCCGAAGCTGCAGGTCTTCCGGCAGGCCGTCGCGGCGCGTCCAAGCGTCCAGGCAGCACTCGAGGCGGAAGAGCTTCATCCGTTCGAAGCGGGTGGGACGTTCTTTGCTCCGCGATCCTATGTCGATATGCGGAGCCCGGTGCGGGTAACACCCTGATCGAGATATCTGGTCAATAGCCGCCGCGTCGTTGCCGCGATGCGGCGGCTCTCTTTTCACTCAGGCGATATCGATCACCAACTTGCCCTGGGCCTGGCGGTTTTCGATCAGGGCATGGGCTTCTGCCACGTCCGAGAGTGTGAAGCTGCGGGGATCAAGCTTCGGCACAAGTTTGCCGGCATCCGCCAGCGCCGTCGCCTGCCGCATGATCTCGCCGTGATGCTCGTGGCCTTCGCCTGTGAGTAACGGCAGCAGCGTGAACACGCCGCTATAGGTCGCTGACTTGAAGGACAACGGCGCCAGTGCATGCGTGCCCCAGCCGAGCGCGCTCACCACATGGCCGAAACGCTTCACCGACTGGAAGGCATTGTCGAGACCTGCGCCACCGACAGTATCGTAGACGATGTCAAAGCCTTTGCCGTCGGTGTGGCGCGCGACGTAATCCTCGACGCTTTCATTCCGATCGATCGGCGTCGCGCCGAGGCTGCGGAGGTAGTCCGCCTTTGCCGCACCGTCGACGGCAAAGACTTCCGCCCCTTTCGCCCGGGCGATCTGGACCGCGACATGACCGACGCCGCCGGCGCCGCCGAGCACGAGCACCCTCTGGCCAGGCTGAATATTCGCCCGGTCGACGAGACCTTCCCAGGCGGTGATGAAGGCGAGCGGCAGGGCGGCGGCTTGACGCATCGACAGATGCGAGGGTTTTGGCGCAAGCAGCCGCGCATCGACGGCGGCGTAGTCGGCCAGCGAACCCTGGATGCCGCCGACGCCGCCGGTCATCCCATAGACCTCGTCGCCCGGACGGAAGGCGGTGACGCCTTCGCCCACAACCTCGACCACGCCGGCAAGATCGATGCCGAGAATGGCGGGCAAGGGGTGGCGAGCATGAGCGGCCTTGCCGGCGCGGATCTTGGTGTCGAGCGGGTTGACGCCGCTGGCGCGGATGCGGACCAGGACTTCGCCGGCGCGCGGCTCCGGCCGCGGCATATCGGCGAGGCGGAACCGGGCGTCGGGAGCATCGAGAATCAGGGACTTCATCATAGCGGCCATTGGGGGTCTCCGTGTTTGCATGGCCATATATGTGGCACCTTCATTCTTGTATGAAAATCAAAAATACTGTTTAATATCCATGCATTTTTGTATGGGATACTGTGATGGAATGGAGCGATCTCAGGATTTTCCTGGCCATTGCCCGCGAGGGCACGCTGGGTGCGGCGGCCCGCAGGCTCGGCGTGACGCAACCGACAATGGGACGGCGGTTGAAGGCGCTTGAGACAGCCGTCGGCCAGACATTGTTCCAGCGCACGGCGGATGGATTCGTGCTCACCGACGAGGGCGCGGCGGTGCTGCCGCATGCGGAGCGGATGGAAGAGGAGGCGCTTGGCTTGCAGCGCGCGCTCTCCGGTTACGATCGGCAACTCGATGGGTTGATCCGGATCTCATCTTCGGATTGGTTCGGCCGGCATATCCTGTCGCCGATGCTGGCGCGGTTTCATCGCCGCCATCCGAATGTCGTGGTGGAGCTCATCACCGACAGCCAGCTTCTCAATCTTTCGCGGCGGGAGGCGGACCTGGTTTTCCGGATCCGGCCATTCACCGAGCCGGATGTGATTGCCCGGAAATTCATGCATGTCGAATACGGCGTCTACATCGGCGCAGACTATGAGGATCCTGTGGCCGGAGATGGCGAGGGTCTTGAACTGGTGACGATGGATGAGGCGTTCAGCGGCATGCCTGATGTCGCCTGGCTGAAAGCGCAATTTCCCAAAGCAAGGGTGGCGATGCGCAGCAACAATCGCGATGTGCAGGCGGCTCTTTGCGCCGGCGGCGTCGGTATCGCTGTCCTGCCGCGACCGCTCGGGGATGCTGTTCCCGATATTCGCTGCGTTCCGCTTTCTGAAATGCCGCCGTCGCGGGACACCTGGCTTGGCTATCACCGCGACCTCAAGCGTCTCGCGCGGCTTCGTGCCTTGCTCGACAGCCTGCTCGAACAGGAGAGCGGCAGCGGAAAATGAAAACACCCGGCGCTGGCGGCAGCACCGGGTGTTTTGCTTAGCGGGACGTCGTGCTTACTTGGTCGCGGCTTCGTACATTTCAGCCACGTGATCCCAGTTGATCAGGCTGTCGACGAAGGCTTCGAGATATTTCGGTCGGGCGTTGCGGTAGTCGATGTAATAGGAGTGTTCCCAGACGTCGACGCCGAGGATGGGGCTGGCGCCATGCACGAGCGGGTTCTCGCCATTCGGGGTCTTGGAAATTTCGAGCTTGCCATCCTTGACCGAGAGCCAGGCCCAGCCGGAGCCGAACTGGGTGGTGCCGGCATTGATGAAATCGGCGCGGAACTTGTCATAGCCGCCGAGATCGGAATCGACCGCCTTGGCCAGCGCGCCCGGCAGGCTCTTGCCGCCGCCGCCCTTCTTCATCCACTTCCAGAAATGGATGTGGTTGTAGTGCTGGCCGGCATTGTTGAACAGGCCGGCATTCTTGCCGAACGACTGCTTGACGACGTCTTCGAGCGACAGGTTCGCCATGCCGGATTCTTCCGCCAGCTTGTTGCCATTGGTGACATAGGCCTGATGGTGCTTGTCGTGGTGGAATTCCAGCGTCTCGCGCGACATGAATGGGGCAAGCGCATCATAGTCGTACGGCAGGGGCGGAAGTTCAAAAGCCATGGTCGTCTCTCCTTAATTCATCCTTGTGGCCAAGGAATAAAAGCCGGTTGGAACATAGGTTTGCCATCGTTGGAAGGCAACAGTCGACGGCGAATAAATTCGCTGCCCTAACGTCTCTACCGACTTGTTGTTTCCGACAGTCGCTTTAATCATTCAGATTGAATCCATGTGGAGGACCATCATGCTGAAACCCGCCAAAACTGCCCTCATTGTGCTCGCGCTCGCCACGCCGGGCGCCGCCTTCGCCGCGTCCAACGGCGCCGCCGACCCGTTTGCCGGCCAGGTCGAACAGAAATGCATGGATGCCGCCGGCGCCGACTTCCGCCGCCCGCAGGTCGTCGTCGATCCCAGCGGCACCGAGACCTATGGCCTGGCGATCGTGATGGGTCGCTCCAAGGAGCTCAGGGGCAGGGCCGCGGTGATCTGCATTGTCGATCGCAGGACCGGCAAGGTCGAACTGGGCAGCCCGCTCGGCACCGATGTCGTCCGCGTGCGCGGTCCGAAGCAGGACAAGGAAAATGGTGGCGACGAAAACGGCAAACGCAACAAGCGCAACAAGATGGAAAACCAGAACGACAATACCGGCGCCGGCGGCCAGGATGATAACGACGACGATTCGGACGGCGGGCAATAAGCCGGTTTGAGTCTGAAGGACAAAGGCAGCCGGTCCCTGTCGAACTGGCAGCAATGGTTAAAGCCCTTCCCGTCAATGCGGAGAGGGCGGGTTGTGCTGTTGACGTGACGCATCGCCTCAGTGTCACTGCGTTCCATTCGGCGACTTGAATCGGGTGGCACCTGGTGCTATCTTTTTTGTAATGGCTCGGGTCTTCAAGACGACGTGGTTTTCAAAGGCGGCGCGTAGCGCCCGGATAGGTGATTCCGAGTTGTGCAAAGCAATCGGAGAGGTCGCGCTTGGCTAGGCCGATAACCTCGGCAGTGGCGTTTTCAAGAGCGCCTGAATGACAATCGCCATCGATCGATCATTTTGGCGAAGAGCGGGGAATTTTGGGTGTTTGCTTATCTGTTCGCCAAAAAGGATCGAGCCAATATCACAGACGATGAATTGGCTGCGTTTCGCAAGCTCGCCGCCCTTTATCGACAGAAATCGCCGGGAGCCCTGGCAAAAGAACTGGAGATCGGCGAACTCGAGGAAATATGCCATGCGGAAAAATAGCTTCAAATCCGATGCCTTCGAGGCGATACACAGCGCAGTTTCCGGAATGGTTCGAGCGGGGACGGTGTCCAAGGTGACCCTGCGCGAATTCGATGATCTCTGCCTTGAAAAAGCTCTCGATCTATCACCCGAGGAGATCAAGCATCTTCGGGAAGGAAGTCATCTGAGCCAACCGGTTTTTGCCCGTTATCTCAACACCAGCGAATCCACGGTGCAGAAATGGGAGTCGGGGGCAAAGCGCCCATCGGGTACCGCACTGAAGCTGCTTTCCATCGTGCGGAAGCACGGCGTCAGCATTTTAGGCTGATGCCGCTATTGGGTTCAAAAGCGTTGGCTCACCCCTTCACCGTCAGCAATGGCTTGATGCGAACGCCCTTGTGGACCATGCCGGCGGCACACATCGCTTCCACCACATCGTCGATCGGCCTGTAGGCGGTCGGCGCTTCCTCTTTCAGCCGACCCAGGGCCTCGCCGACGATCTCCGGGCGGCTGCGGATCATCGGATCATCAAGGTCCACTGGCCCGACCACTCTGAGATGATCGAAGGATGAGGGCGCCTTGCGCGCTTCTTGCCGCGACAGCCGGCGGCCGGCGCCGTGGGCGGAGGATTCAAGCATTGTGGGATTGCCGCAGCCACCGAGCAGCCAGGTGCCGTCGCCCATCGAGCCCGGCAGGATGACGGGTTCGCCGATCCAGGGAGAAGCCGGCATGCCGCCGGGGCCGCGGCTAGGGCAGGCCCCTTTGCGATGCAGGGCCGTCTGTCCGTCATCCTCGATCCAGATCGCATTGTGGGGCGCGTCGTAGACAGTGCGGAAGCCGAGAGTGCGCCCGGTCGCCCGGCTCAGCGCCTCGACCGTCTGGAGAGCGAGAAAGAAACGGTTGGCGAAGGCGGCATTGACCGCATTGGCCTGACCCATGACGAAACGCGCATAGAGAGCGGCATCCGCGTGTCGCGAGAGAAGGCGGTGATCTTGCCGCTTGCCCTTACGCTGCGACAGCCGTTCACGCGTGGCGGAGCCGATCCGCTGGCCGAAATCGAGCGATCCGGAATGCACGACGACGATCAGCGAGGTGCTTCCGACGCCCAAAGCCTGGGCAAAAGCGGCATCGGCGATGCTTTCGACGCGGCCGATTTCGACGAAATGATTGCCGCCGCCGATGCTGCCGAGCATGGCGTCGTGGCGGAAATCGTCGTCCGGCGAAGCGTAGTGCGCGAAATCGGGGTCGATTCCGGTTGTGGCAAAGGCGCCGGTATCGCAGGTGCGGTCGAGGTCGGACCAGTATTGGCCGATATCCAGCTTTTCCAGCAGGCCGCGGCGGCGGACGGCGAGGCCTTCGAAGAGGCCGGGCAAGCCGTCACGCAGCAGCGCCTGGCGGTGGTGGCCGGTCAGAGCGATGTCGCGGCCGCCCTGGAAGAAAATATGCCGTAGATGATGATCGAGGGCAGGCGGCAGATCGTCCGGGCCGACACCATCGACCACGATCATGCGCATGCCGCAACCGATATCGTTGCCGATCATATGCGGCAGCAGGCCGCCCTCGATATCGGCGACCACGCCGACCGGCACCGGCTTGCCGGGATGGAAATCGGGCGTGGTGACGATCGAGCGGATCGAGGCCGAGACCTCGTCGCAGGCTGCGGCGTCAGGCAATGCCTCTGCCAGATCCCTGTAGGACTTGCGCTTCTGGCTTTCGGTTTCGTTGAAGGCTGACACCGAATGAACGGTATAGTCCGATACACGCAGTGACGCGATACCGGCTTTCGTGAGCGGTTCTTGCATGATTATGCTCCGTTTGCTTGCGGGTCAGCAGCCGCGGCAATACGGATTGGCGCTCGGATAGCAGATGTGGCCTGTGATGTAAACGCTGAGCCAATTGGCGCTGTTTCAATGCCAGCATGCCGGTGGACGCCGTGTGCGTTGGCCGCCTCAGCCGCTTTGACCGGGGCGCAAGGCTAAGGGCACCAATTTTTGCACCAGGCTTTTGGGGAACGCCCCGGCATGTTGCGGCATCCTGCTCAGGAGCGCGATTGCGAGTTCTTCCCCAAGACGATCGAGGGAAACACTGAAGCAGGTTAGCGCGGGCGCGAGGAAGCGGATGGTTGGTTCGTCGCGGAAGCCGATGAGCGCGAGGTCTGCCCCCGGCACGGCACCGATCTCGGCCAACCGCCTGTATATGCCGATGGCCGTGATCTCGTAGATCAGCAGCACCGCCGTGGGCGCATTGGGGACGGCACGCATGCGGTCAACCAGCTCGTAACCTGCCTCCTCATTTCGGCGCGTGACGAAGACGAACTGCGGGTCGAATGCGATGCCGTTGCGCTCCAGCGCCTTCTTGTATGCGTCAGCGAAGACCGGACCGAAGTTGATGCCTCCGTAGGGCAAGGTGACGGCAATGCGGCGATGACCCTGCTGCACAAGGCGGTCGACCGCGGCATCGGCAACACCCTCGAAATCCATGTCGATCCACGGATAGTCGCTTCCGGAACGGCTTCGTCCGAGCGTGACGAATGGAACGCCGGCGGCTTCGAGCATGTCGATACGTGGGTCGATCGTCTGTGTGCCCGACAGTATCATTGCGTCAAACACCCCGCGCGCCACGTAGCGCTCGAGGAAGCGATGGGAATCTTCGTTGGTCGGCCGTGGCAGGACAAGCAGGTCGAGACCATGGCGGGTGAGCACCGACTGGACGCCGTCGAACACGCCCATGAAGAAATATTCGCTGCTGGGAGCATTGTCATGGTCAAGGTCCATCATGAACCCGACCGAGCGTGAGCTGCCCTGCGCCAATGCCCTTGCCGCCTGGTTGGGCGCGTAGCCGAGCCGGCGCGCCGCCTCAAGCACGATGCGCCGTGTGTTGTCGCTGACATCCGGCTTGCCATTGAGCGCACGCGACACAGTGCCGGTAGAAATACCGAGTTCCTTGGCCAGTCGAGCTATGCCCCGCATGAATTCCTCGTGCTCTTTGTTTCCTATTGACATGAAACTCACAAAAATAATAGCTTCGTAAGCGCTTACGGAACTTCCGTAAGCGCTTACGGTAGGGTGCGCTCTGGGAGGAGATCATGACGAGCCGTGCAGTCGGATTGCGGGAACCCTGCGGGGAGCAGGACCTTCACCATGGACGGCTTGCCCAGCCGTGCGCAGACCGGGCGAATTGGCCCATGCGGCGATTATCCAGCCGCGATCGTCACCGTGAAACGGGTCACCATCGATCGGCATGTGCCGATAGCCGGTGCCACAAGGCCGCTCGAACGATCGGCAAATGCAGTCGCGTTGTTTCAAGCAGGTGAAAATGAAGATCTCGCGGCCCGGCTGCGAGGGGAAATTCAGCGCTCGCCCCTGACCGGTTCGCGAGCGAGGCAGCTTAGAAGCGCATCTCACATCAAGCCAAGCACAAAGGGAGGACTATATGACTGTTTATACAAGGACGCTGAAGTCCATTGCGACCGCAGCCCTGATGATCGCCGCATTTTCCGCCGTCGCCAAAGCGGGTCCGCTTCCCGACAAGTGGTGTTCGAATGTCCATATCCGCTTCTTTACCGGCGGCGGCGAGGGCGACGCGTTCGGCACCATCGTTTATAACGGCGCCAAGCAGGCAGCCGCCGATACTGGCGCGCAGGTGGACTATCTGTTTTCGAAGTGGAACTCGGAAACGATGATCCAGCAGCTGCGTGAGGCGATCGCGGCCAAGCCTGAAGCGATTGCCATGATGGGTCATCCCGGCAATGCAGCGATCATGGGGCTGGCCGACGAAGCCTCCAAGGCCGGCATCAAGATGATGTATCTCAACGTTCCCGTCGACGAGGTCGTCGCCAAGTTCGGCGGCGGCTATGTCGGTGCCCAGCAGAAGGCCCAGGGGCGGGCGTTGGGCACCGAAGCCCTGCGCCGCTTCGGGTTCAAGGCTGGCGACGTGGCGATCGTCATCAGCGACTTTGCCCAGGCAGAGCGTGCGCAGCGTGAGTTGGGCATCATCGAGGTGTTCGAGGCGGCGGGCATGAAAGTCGTCAAGCTGCAGCAGCCGGAAGAAATGAAGGCCGATCCGAATGCGGGCATTCCGATCATCACCGCAGCGCTCGCTGCCAACCCCGGCACGAAGGTCATCGCCTATGCCGGCGGTCAGCAGCTGGGCACCGCGCCCGCCTATATGAAGGCGGCCGGCAAGAAGCCGGGGGAGATCATCAACATTTCCTTCGACACCAGCCCGCAGATCATCCAGGCGTTCCGGGACGGATGGGTGCAGCTTACGGCCGACCAGCAGCCGTTTCAACAGGGATACCTTCCGGTGCTCAATCTTTGCGAGCAGGTGGTTCTCGGCCTTGGCCCCGTAAACGTGGATACAGGCGCCGGATTTGTCACGCCAGAGAACTATGAGGCAGTCGCCAAGCTCGCCGAGCAAGGGCTGCGCTAGTCACCTGCGGAATCCGGCCACTGGCCGGATTCCCCTTGCTGGAAGGCGAACGATGAGCGATCGGATAATAGAACTAAGGGACGTCAAGAAATCATACGGCCAAGTCTATGCCCTCGGCGGTGTTGACCTGCATGTCGGCAAGGCCGAGGTGGTCGGCCTGGTCGGAGACAATGGTGCCGGCAAGTCGACCCTGATCAAGATCCTTGCTGGCGCAGTCCGGCCGTCAAGCGGGGAGATCCTCGTGCACGGCGAGCCGGTGACGGCAAGATGGAATGCAGCAAAGTCGAGGCAGGCAGGCATCGAGACTGTGTTCCAGGATCGCGCGCTCGCGGTCCAGCAGACGATAACCTGGAACATTTTCATGGGCCGCGAGATCGTCGGGCCACTCGGTTTCCTGAGGGCGCGCAAGCAGCGCGAAGAGGCGGCCCGGCTCATGCGTGAGATCGGCTTTACGTCAAAAGTGTTTGGCCCGAACTCTATCGTGGGTCAATTGTCCGGCGGAGAAAGGCAGGGCGTCGCGATCGCGCGGGCGCTCTACAATCAAAGCGAACTCATCGTGCTGGACGAACCGACGACCGCACTCTCGCTCACCGAAACCGCCAAGGTGTTTCATTTCGTCCGTCAGGCACGCGCAGCTGGACGTTCGATCCTGTTCATCGGGCACAACATACACCACGTCTTCGATATTGCCGACCGGTTCATCGTTCTGGATCGGGGGAGGGTGGCAGTGCAGGCAACCAAAGCCGAAATCGGTTCTGCGGAGAGGTTGATCAAGTTCATGGAAGATATCGCGCATCCCGGCGAGATCGGGCGTCAGCTGCTTGAAAGGGCGTCCATATGAGCGAGTTGATGCTGGACGCACCGGAGAAGGAAATGGATGGATCGCTCGACGCCGACGCTGTGCGCAGGCTGGCCGAGGGCAACCACGCCGATCAGTCTCGCCTGCGCAGGTTCGCCATCGATAACCGTGCCGCGATCGGTTCGGCGTTGGTCGCGGCAGTCATGCTGGCAATTTTCTATGTCGGCAATCCGGCGGTCTTCGCTCAATGGACCATCTACAAGGCGGTGTTCACCAGCCTGCCCATGGTCCTGTTCGTGGTGGTGCCCCTGGTTTTTGTCGTCACCGTCGGCGAGATTGACCTGTCGTTTCCGGCGACCATGGGCATGGCGGGCTGGGCATTCGCCCTTGTCGTTCAGGCCGGATATGACCCCTTTCTGGGGGGGCTGGCTGCGGTTGCAACCGGGCTGTTGCTTGGTTTTTGCAATGGCTTTCTGGTGGTTTACGGCAATCTCTCGTCACTGATTGCGACGCTTGGAATGAACTTCATGCTTCGCGGCCTCATCCAGATCAAGACGGAGGGGATTTCCATCGCCTTGGTGGAGCTGCGAGACAGTCTCGCATATCGTGTTCTGGCGGCGGACGTGTTCGGAATACCTGCCCAGATCGGCTGGGCTCTGCTGTTCATCATCGTCTCGGCGCTGCTCTACAACCGCCATCGATTCGGTGTCCGTGTCCACATTGTCGGTGACAACCCCGAAGCAGCGCAGCAGATGGGCATCAATGTCAAGCGTGTGCGGCTTCAGACCTTTGTCTTCGTCGGCCTCGGTGCGGCGCTGGCAGGCGTGTTCTCGGTGTTCATCAATTTCACCTGGTGGCCGACTTCGGGCGATGGCTACCTGCTCCCCGGCCTGGCGTCGGTCTTCGTCGGCGGAACGGCGCCGTGGGGCGGCATCGGAACGATACTCGGAAGCGCCATCGGCAGCTTCACGGTCTCCTTCATTCAAACAGGAGTCGTCGGCGTCGGGCTTTCGGGCTTCTACACCCAGTTCTTCTACGGTCTCATCATCATCCTGTCCTTGCTTGGCCACCGCTGGAACCAGGTGAGGTATCGCTGACAAGGCCAGTCGCATGCCATCCGGGCAGATTGCGCGACCTGAATCGGGTGAACTTCGCACGCCAAGCGCTGTCGGCTCGTCGCGCACCAGAGGCCGGGCGCCGAAATGCAATGCGCGCCAGAGCCAGGCAGTTACTGCATCGGCTCTGGCGTGTCGGCGGGGACACCCATGACAGATCACGACGATGCGGCCGATCACAGCCGTTCTTGCTGGACGCCGCTGAAACGCAGTGCGCGTCCGTCCTGGTCGACAATCGCCCGCATTTCCCGCTCGAGAAGATCCTTGTCGTCGA
Source organism: Rhizobium sp. P2_G2 (assembly GCF_056403555.1). Classification (NCBI taxonomy): domain Bacteria; kingdom Pseudomonadati; phylum Pseudomonadota; class Alphaproteobacteria; order Hyphomicrobiales; family Rhizobiaceae; genus Rhizobium; species Rhizobium sp. P2_G2. The sequence goes on along the minus strand of NZ_JBFUFF010000065.1, from coordinate 794 downwards.
CGCCCCGCAACAGGCGACCGGCGAGAGGATCGAAGCGGCCTGCCGCGATATCGACGATCAGCTCGGCGGCGCGTGCAGGCGGCACATCGACACCGTCATCAAACAGCTTCTGGATGCCAGGCAGATGCGCCTTGCCTGCATCGGAAAAGAGCTGCAGCTCGGTCATGGAAGTTCGGACCAAGCCGGGGTCGACGGCGAAAGCACGAACGCCGCTATCGATCGTCGTGTCGTTGAGACATTCGGTGAACCGCATGATCGCTGCCTTGCTGGCGGCATAGCCCGACCCATTGGGGAAGCTGTTGCCGGTGCCCCCGCCCACCAAATTCACCACGCGCCCGGATCTCCGCACCAGCATGCCGGGTACGGCGACCTGACAGGTGTTGAACGTGCCGCGCAGATTGATCTCAACATCTTGCCACCAGGTCTCCGGCGAACACTCCCAGATAGGACCGAAGGCGCGAAACGAACCGTGGTTGTTGACCAACAGGTCAATCGATCCGTAACGTGATGTGATCTGTCGGAATGCGTCTTCGACCGCGGCACGATCGACCAGATCGACCGCGATGGCCATGGCGGTGCCGCCTGCATCTTCGATGGCCGAAACCGTCGTCTCGATCTCATGGGCGGTTCTCGCGAGTGCAGCGACTTTGGCACCATTGCGAGCCTGTTGGAGGGCGATTTCCCGCCCGATGCCTCGGCCGCCGCCGGTCACGACCGCTACGGTTTCCTGCAGTTTTTTCATCAACTCGTTCCTCCGCGAGAGTTTACAACAGTCATTGCCAAAGTGTGCTTTG